>NZ_JBFTNR010000143.1:0-7099 GCF_056665995.1 Stenotrophomonas sp. 05L44_2 | reverse complement strand
ACGTAGCACAACGCGATCTCCACCTCGTCGCCATCCACGCGCACGCTCTGCGCGCACTGCTGCAGCAGCTCGTCCAGCAGCACCGGGGCGAAGCGTTCGCGCGGGAAACGCAGATGCCGGTAGGGCTGTGCGTCAAGCAGGCGACCGACACGGTCGAGGTTGAACACCAGGGCGTACTTCTCCTCCACCTGCTGCCGCGACATCGTCTTGGGCCAAGCGAAACGATCACGGATCAGCTTGAACACCAGCGGGTAGCTGGGCAGGGTGAACACCGCCATGACCATGCCCGGCGTGCCTTCGGCATGCGCCAGACGCTCGTTCGGGTGTTCATTGAAGTGGCGGAAGAACGTCCGGTAGCGCTCGGTCTTGCCCTGTTTGGCGCGTCCGAGCACGGTATAGATCTCGTCGATCGGCTTGCCCGGCAGCAGGCTGCGCAGGAACACCACCGCATCGCCAACCGTACCCAGGTCAGCCTGGAAATAGCTGCGCGACACGCCGAACAGATGGGCCACATCGCGACGCCGGGTCAGCACGGCATCGGCGCGCAGGCCCTGGTCGTCGTTGACCAGCGCGATCACGCACGGCGAGAAACGGTGTTCACCGAACACGCGCCCGACCAGATAGGCGCGACGCTCGCGGTAGAACACGGTATCGAGCAGTTCGATGCTGCGTACCGGCGTGTCGCCCCAGTGCGCCAGATCGTCCTGCAGGCGCACGGCGATGGCGGCGGCACAGCGCAACTGGTGCGCATACGGAACATCGAAGCGGTAGTCGGCCAGCACCCGTTGYAGCGCCTCTACCGGCCGCGTCGGCGAGACCGCGTAGGTGTGGCGCGCCACCGGATGGGTGATCGCATCGGAGGGCTCGACATCGAAGGCGATGAACTCCACTTCCGGGTCCACACCGCGGATGGCGAACAGCCGTCGCGACAACGTGTTGTAGAAGGTCTTGTAGAGCTCGGCGTCGATCAGGCCCTGCAGCAGGGCACTGAAGTGCGCGTGCACCTGCAGCCACAGCGCGCGTTCGCTGATGGCGTCACCGGCCAGCCGCCGCAGCGCATCCATCTGCTCGGCGATGCACTGGTCGTACAGGGCGATGCGCTCCACCGCATCGTGGCGCGCCGCCGCCCAGTCGCGCTGCTGGAAACGCAGCCGGGCACGCGCCGTGATCGCGGCAAAGCGGGCGTGATACTGCTCGAAACCATCGCGGATGGCCTCGGCGATGCGCGGTGCCAGTTCGGTTGCAGTGACAGGATCGGACATGCACGACGTATCCGGGGAAACCGACCTAACCATACGCTGGCGTGGGGTAGCTTGTGTAGAGCCGAGCCACGCTCGGCTGCTGCTGCCTCAGAGAACCAGACAAACGCAACCATTCCTACAGACCCCGTGCGACTGCATTGCCTACTCTTTCAGGCCCATAACGGCATGAGGCGACGCATGCAGCAAATGACCCTGATCCCACGCATGGAGGAAGGCAACGTAATCCCGCAACGGGTACGCGACGGCTACATCAGCGCGACGGCGCTCTGCCAGTCAGTGGGCAAGCGCTGGTCGGACTATCGGTCGCTGAAATCCACCGGTGAGTTCATCGAGGAGCTGACCCTGCAGACCGGCCTCCCGGAGGACCAGCTCATCCATGTGGTGTCCGGGGGCAATGCGGCGATGCAGGGCACCTGGATCCACCCTTACCTTGCCATCAATCTCGGCCAATGGTTGTCACGCAAATTCGCGGTGAAGGTGTCGCAATGGGTGGTGGAATGGCAGCAGGGCCGGGCGAACGCCGTCATGCCCGCCCACATCGAGCGCTACATGCAGAACCGCTCGAAAGTGCCCTACACGCATTTCTCGATGTTGAACGAGCTGACCCTGAACCTGATCGCGCCACTGGAGCAGGCGGGCTATACGCTGCCGCAGGAGCTGGTGCCGGACATCTCCGAGGGCCGGCTGTTCTGCAAGTGGCTGCGCGATCACAAGGGCATCGATCCCAACACCTTCGACACCTATGAGCACAGCTATCCAGACGGCCGCAACGTGCAGGCAAAGCTCTATCCGAACGAGCTCTACGAAGACTTTCGCCGGCACTTCAACGAAACCTGGCTCCCACTGCATGCGCCCAGATACTTTGCTGCGCGCGACAGGCAGGCGCTGACCTTCGTACGCACGCTTCTGCTGCCTTCGACATGACGTCACAGCGGACCGATCCCTGGGCTGCCGTGCAGCACCAGGGATCGGTCCCACCGGGCCGGCTCAGATCGCCAGTTCGGCCTCCACGTCCTGCACCTTGCGCCGCGCCAGGGCGAGGTTGGACTTGGTCCGGTCCAGCACGATGTAGAAGAACAGGCCCTTCTTCTTCGCCACCGGGCGCATGATGTGATACGCCTTGCCCAGCGAGATCAGGATGTCCTCGATGCCATCGTTGAGGTTGAGCGAGGCGGCGGTTTTCATCTTCGCGCGGATCACTTCGGTGTTGCCGGCCGCCGCCACTTCCATGTCCATGCCCGAACCGGCCTCGCCCAGYAGCATGCCGCTTTCGTAGTCGACCAGCGCCACGGCCTGCGCGCCATCGATACCCATCAGTGCAGTCAACGAATCATTCAATCCAGCCACGTTGCACCCCTCTCAATGTTGGTTCGAGCCCCTCGTTCCCCTGCGGCCGGGCTCACGATCCGCTGAGTTCGGCCAGGATCGCCTGGCCACATTCCCTGCTCTGCCACAGCACCTGGCCGATCACGCTGCGCTGGTCGCAGGCCGCCATCAGCAGCAACGGCGCTCGCCCCTCGGCCTGGATGGCCAGCATCAGCACCTTGCCACCGGCGGCCTCCAGCATCAGCGTCTGCAGATCGCCCAGTGCCAGTTCGCGCCCCACTGCTGCAGCCAGGGCCAGCATCGCGCTGGTCATCGCCGCCAGGCGTTCGCCACGCCCCTCCGCACCAGCACTGACCAGGGCAAAGCCATCGACGCTGGCCAGCACCACGGTCCGCACCCCTTCCACCCGCTGCTGCAGGTCCTGCAGCAGCGGCTGCAGGCGCTCGCGCTGCTGCGCGTCCGGCAACGGCGCGCCTTGTCCATCAGCCATGTGCGGCCACCAGTGCATGCGCTTCCATTTCGCTCATCAGTACGTCCATCAGCAGCAGTCCTTGTTCACGATCACGGGCATCCACCGCCAGCAACGGCAGCGGCTGGCCATCGAGCCGGGCGCGCTCGGCCCAGTCATCCAGTGCCGCTGCCGGCACCTGGTCAAGATGGGTCACCGCCACCACCAGGGCCAATGCCGGACCGAACGGGCGCAGCACCTGCAGGTAGGCGTCCAGCTCAGCGGCCACCCCGGCACGGCGCGCGTCCAGCAGCAACACCRCACCGCGCGCACCCTGCAGCAGGATCGGCCACAGGAAATCAAAGCGCTGCTGGCCAGGCGTGCCATACAGGCGCAGCCTCTCGCCGTTGGGCAGGTCGATATCGGCGTAGTCCAGCGCCACCGTGGTCGARGCCTTGTCGGCRCCCGSGCGGTCGCTGTTGGCTACGTCGGTGTCGACCACCGCWCCGGCGGCGATGCTGCGTACCAATGTCGACTTGCCGCTGCCCATGCCACCGAGCACCACCACCTTGTGCTCACGCATCGCGGTCACTCCCGCGCAGCGTGCGCCACAGGCGTGCGAGCAGGCCGTTGTCGGCAGTGCTGGCACGCGCACCCACCAGCGGTACTGCAGGTGCGACCTGCAGCTGCGCATAACCGCACAGGTAGGCGGCGTGGATGAAATCGCGCACGGCGGCGGCGGGAAGATCCAGCAGCATCGCGCATTCGTCCACCGTGCAGGCACGCTTGAGCAGCAGCGAACATAGACGGAAGCCATCGTGATCGTGGCCGAGCACGCGGAAGTCCGGCCAGCGCAGCAGCTTCACCGACGCCCCGCGCAGGCGCTCATCCAACGCCTGCCAGTGACGGCTGCGCTGCGCCCATTGCCACAGCAACGGACGCAACGGCAGTCGCGTGCGGTCACCCGCCAGTGCCTGCAGCTGCGCCGGCAGCAGCGCATCCAGATACAGGTGCTCGAAGCCGTGTGCCAGCCGTTCCACCAGCACGGTAGCCGGCTCGTGCAGCAGCACCGCCTGGTCCTGTTCCAGATCCAGCAGCAGCAGCGGCTCTCCACCCTCGCCCAGCAGCGCCTGGCCCTGCCGCGATGGCAGCCGCTCGCGCAGCAGGCGGGTGATCGCATGCGCGCCGTCAGCCAAGCGGATCGGTGTCGCATCGGTGCCGGTCTGCATGCCGCGCAGCGCCCGTCCTATCGCGCCATCATCCAGTACGTCCTGGCCGCCATCGCCCTCGCGCAACTGGCCGCCGAGGTCCTCGATCCAGCAGTGCAGGCGCGGGCGCTGCTGGCGCATGCGCAGTGCCGCGTTGCGCAGCGCAGGCGTATCGCGAATCACCAGCAGATCGCAGTCGTCCAGGTCCTGGCTGCGGCGGATCTGTCCGTCCGGCAGCGCCGAGGCCATCCGCAGCCTCTGCAGCAGGGCCTGTTCGCCCTGGATGTCGGTTCCCACTACGAGCACGCGTGCCATCCGTGTTCCCCGTGCGACCACCTCCCCGGCGGTCTCGCATCGCCAAGGCTAGGCCATGGCTTGCCGCCATCGTCGTGATCGACTGCTCATATTGGTGGCAGTGGTGAACATGCATGCGTCCGTTCTGCGACGGCCATCGCGGGCAAGTTTCATGCCGTGTTGACGGCGTTCCGACAGATGACGGATTTCACGGTTTTGTGCAGCTCCCGTCCGCGCGTGGACAGGCACCAACGGCATGCGGGCAAAAAGAAACCCGCGCCGAGGCGCGGGTTTCTTTCCAGGTCTCAACCGGGCGGCGATGAATCAGCCGCGCAGCTGCTCCAGCGCGGCATTGAAGGTCGCGCTCGGACGCATCGCGGCAGCGGCCTTGGCCACATCCGGACGGTAGTAGCCGCCGATGTCCACGGCCTTGCCCTGCACCGCGATCAGCTCGTCAACGATCTTCTGCTCGTTGTCGGCCAGCGCCTTGGCCAGCGGAGCGAAGCGTGCCTGCAGTGCGGCATCTTCGTTCTGCGCTGCCAGGGCCTGCGCCCAGTACAGGGCGATGTAGAAGTGGCTGCCACGGTTGTCGATGCCACCGAGCTTGCGCGACGGCGACTTGTCGTTGTCCAGGAACTGGCCGTTGGCCTCGTCCAGTGCCTTGGCCAGCACGCGGGCGGCAGCGTTGTCGTAGCGGTTGCCCAGATGCTCCAGCGACGCGGCCAGGGCCAGGAACTCACCCAGCGAATCCCAGCGCAGGWAGYCYTCTTCSASGAACTGYTGCACGTGCTTCGGYGCCGAACCRCCMGCRCCSGTYTCGAACAGGCCGCCACCGGCMAYCAGCGGMACGATCGACAGCATCTTGGCGCTGGTGCCCAGCTCCATGATSGGGAACAGATCGGTGAGGTAATCGCGCAGCACGTTGCCGGTCACCGAAATGGTGTCCTCGCCCTTGCGGATGCGGGCCAGCGAGAAGGTGGTCGCTTCCACCGGCGGCAGGATGCGGATATCCAGGCCGGTGGTGTCGTGGTCCTTCAGGTACGTCTCGACCTTGGCGATGACCTGCGCGTCGTGGGCGCGGGCGGCGTCCAGCCAGAACACGGCCGGGGTGCTGCTCAGGCGCGCGCGTTCGACGGCCAGCTTGACCCAGTCCTGGATCGSSGCGTCCTTGGTCTGGCACATGCGCCAGAKGTCRCCGGCTTCCACGGCKTGTTCGAACACCACGTTGCCGGCCTCGTCGGTGACCTTGACCACGCCGTCGGCAGCGATCTGGAAGGTCTTGTCGTGCGAGCCATACTCTTCAGCCTTCTGCGCCATCAGGCCGACGTTGGGCACCGAGCCCATGGTTGCCGGGTTGAAGGCACCGTTGCTGCGGCAGTCGTCGATGACAGCCTGGTACACGCCGGCATAGCAGCGGTCCGGAATGACCGCCTTGGTGTCCTGCAGCTTGCCTTCGGCATTCCACATCTTGCCGGAGTCGCGGATCATCGCCGGCATCGAGGCGTCGACGATCACGTCGCTCGGCACGTGSAGGTTGGTGATGCCCTTGTCCGARTYGACCATGGCCAGGCCCGGACGCTGAGCGTACTCGGCCTGCAGGTCGGCTTCGATGGCGGCACGGGTGGCTTCGGGCAGCGACGGCAGGCGCGCGACCAGATCACCGATGCCGTTGTTGGCATCGAAACCGGCCTGCTTGAGCGTGTCGGCGTGCTTGGCGAGCACGTCCTTGTAGAACTCGTTGACGACCACGCCGAACATGATCGGGTCGGARACCTTCATCATGGTCGCCTTCAGGTGCAGCGAGAACAGCACGCCCTGCGACTTGGCGTCTTCGATCTGCGCATCGATGAAGGCGGCCAGCGCCTTGCGGCTCATCACTGCCGCGTCGACGATCTCACCGGCCTTGACCGCGGTCTTTTCCTTCAGCACGACGGTGCTGCCGTCCTTGCCGTGCAGGGTGATCTTCAGCGCGCCGGCGTTGGCCAGGGTGGCCGACTTCTCGCTGCCGTAGAAATCACCCGCGTCCATGTGCGCAACGTGCGACTTCGAATCGGACGCCCAGGCGCCCATGCGGTGCGGGTGCTTGCGGGCGTAGTTCTTCACCGACAGCGGCGCGCGCCGGTCGGAGTTGCCTTCGCGCAGCACCGGATTGACYGCGCTGCCCTTGACCTTGTCGTAGCGCGCCTTGTAGTCGCGCTGCTGGTCGTCGGCCGGGGTTTCCGGGTAATCCGGCAGCGGATAGCCCTGGTCCTGCAATTCCTTGATGGCGGCCTTCAGCTGCGGCACCGAGGCGGAGATGTTCGGCAGCTTGATGATGTTGGCGTCGGGGGTGGTCGCCAGCTGGCCCAGCTCGGCCAGGTCATCGTTGACCTTCTGCGCATCGCTCAGCAGTTCCGGGAACAGCGACAGGATGCGGCCGGACAACGAGATGTCACGGGTTTCCACTGCGATGCCCGCGGTGGAGGTATAGGCGTCGACGATCGGCAGCAGCGACTGGGTGGCCAGGAACGGTGCTTCGTCGGTCAGCGTGTAGAGGTGCTTCGTCGGTCAGCGTGTAGAGG
>NZ_JBFTNR010000142.1:0-7127 GCF_056665995.1 Stenotrophomonas sp. 05L44_2 | reverse complement strand
TCCGCGGCATGGATGCCGCGGCCAAGCCCCCAAGGGTGAGGGCGCTTTGCTTGCGAAGCACTGCTTCGCAAGCGCCCGAACGCACAGCCGCCAGCGGCTGGGCCGGTCTGGGGGTTTACGGCGTCCCCCGCAACCGGACCCACCCCGCCATCCCAAGGAATGCAGACCGTTGCCGTTGTCGTTGCCTCTGCGGGTGCAGGGCGCAGCCCTGCCAACAAACCCAACCTTCAGAACATCAGGTTGATCATCACCACCACCACGCAGGTGTAGATCAGCGACAGCGGGCCGCCGACCCGCCACATCTCGCGCGGGGTGTAGTTGGCCGGGCCGGTGATCATCGAAATCACCGGGTTCGACGCCGTCATCAGGTTGTTGGACGCCGACAGCGCCACGATCAGCGCGAACGCCGTGGGATTGCCGCCGGCCGCCAGCGCCAGGTTCACCGCGATCGGCACCATCACGATGGTCGCGCCCACATGGCTGATCACCAGCGAGAACACCGTGGTCAGAAGCGCCAGCGCCAGTTCCAGCACCCAGATCGGAATGCCGGTGGGCAGCTTGTCGATGGTATGGCCGGCCACCCATGCCGCTGCGCCGCTGGAATCCATCGCCCAGCCAAGCGGAATCAGCCCGGCCATCATGAACACCGTCTTCCAGTTGATCGAGGCATAGGCCTCGTCCATGCGCAGCACGCCGGTCAACAGCATCCCGGCCACGCCGGTCATCAGGGTCAGCGCCACCGGCAGTTTGCTGGTCAGCGCGATCAGGATGGTCAGGGCGAAGATCGCCATGGCGATCTTGAACTTGTGCGGGCGCTGCTCGCCGGTGGGGTAATCGGTGACCACCACGAAGTCGCGGCTCTTGGCGGCCTGCGCGAGGTCGGTCCAGATGCTGTGGAAGACCAGCATGTCGCCGGCGCGCAGCTGCACATCGCGTACATCCTCGCGGATCACCTGCTTGTCGCGGTTGATCGCCAGCAGGCTGATGCCGCGTTCCTTGCGCAGGCGCAGCTCGCCTGCGGTCTTGCCGATGACGCCGGAGGTCGGCGGCACCACCGCCTCGGAAATGCCAGCGCGGCTGGGATTGAACAAGTCGCCCAGGTGTTTCAGGCGCGAGGACATGCGCAGGAACTGGTTCTGCGCGAAATCGTGGATCTGCTGGCGCGGTCCCATCGCGCCGAGCACGCTGCCCACCCAGATGCGCATTTCCGCCGGCGGTGCCAGGCGGGTGTCATTGCCGGTCTTCAGTGCCAGCAGCAGCGGCGCGTCATGCAGGTTCTCGGCCTCGCCCAGGGTCATGCCGACCAGCGGGCTCTCGGCGGTGACCACCAGCTCGAACACGTCGCCTTCGATGCCGTAGGTCTTGGCGAAGTAGCTCTCGGTGCGGGCCGGCGTGGTGCCGTCGTTGACCAGGCTTTCCTCTTCCACCAGCTTGCGGTCGCCGTAGTAGCGGAAATACAGCAGCGAGGCGATCAGCAGGGCGATGCCGATCGGCAGYGGCGCGAACATGCGCAGCGGCTCGATGGTGGCCAGGCCGGAGGGCAGGTTGTTATTGGCCGAGGCCAGCAGATCGTTCAGCAGGATCAGCGGCGAGTTGCCGACCATGGTCAGCGCGCCACCCATCACGATCGCCGCCGAGATCGGCAGCAGCAGGCGTTGCATGGTCAGCCCGGTGCGCGCGGCCAGGCGCGAGGCAACCGGCAGGTACAACGCCATCACCGACGGGTTCTGCATGAAGGACGAGTTCAGGCCGGCGATGGCCGTGGTCATCATCAGCAGCCGCTGCTCCACGCCATGGCCGCGCCGCAGCAGCCAGGCCGCGAGCCGGTTCAACGCACCGGTGCGGTCCAGGCCCGCGCCGAGGATGGTGGTGGCGATGATGCTCATCACCGCGTTGCCGGAGAAGCCGCCGAAGATCTCCTCCGGCGCGATCAGGCCGGTCACGCCCAGCACCACCAGCACCACCAGCGCGACCACGTCGGCGCGGATGCGCTCGAACAGGAACATCGCCATTGTGAAGCCGACCAGCCCGAGCACGAGCTTCATGTCAGTGGTCAGCGTCAGCGCGGTATCCATGTGGGGCGCGGCGTCCTCAGGCGTTCATCAGGTGCGGTCGTACAACAGGTCCCAGACGCCATGGCCGAGCTTCTGGCCGCGGGTCTCGAAGTGGGTCTGCGGGCGCCAGTCCGGGCGCGGCACGCTGCCACGCGGACCGGCACGGTTGACCAGGCCGGGGGTGGCATCGAGYACGTCCCACATCTGCTCGGCGTAATCCTCCCAGTCGGTGGCRCAGTGCAGGCGGCCRCCRSKGCGCAGCTTGCGCACCAGCAGCKCGGCRAASCCCGGCTGGATCAGGCGACGCTTGTTGTGGCGCTTCTTGTGCCACGGGTCSGGGAARTAGATGCGYACTTCGTCCAGCGCGCCATCGGCGATTTCCTTTTCCAGCACTTCCACCGCGTCGTGGTGGTACAGGCGCACGTGGTCGGCGTTGTCGTCGGCCAGCGCGTTCAGCAGGCGGCCCACGCCGGGCGCGTGCACTTCCAGGCCGATGTAGTCGCGGCTGAGGTCCTGCTGCGCGGCGAAGCGCAGCGCGGCGCCGTTGCCGAAGCCGATTTCCAGCACCTTGTGCGCATCGCGGCCGAAGGTGGCATCCAGATCACGCGGTTCACCGCTGAAATCCAGGCCGAAACGCGGCCAGCGCTCGTCGAACGCGCGCTGCTGGGCCGGGGTGAAACGGCCCTGGCGCAGCACGAAGCTGCGCACYTCRCGGCGGCCTTCGKTRACSGTGAACGGCTTGGGCGGKGCCTTSGARCCGGCGCTGTCGAAKGGATTGGTCATCAGCCGATCAACCCRTCSATCGGCGAGGASGCACTGGCRTAGCGCTTGCGCGGAATRCGSCCGGCCAGGAACGCCTCGCGGCCGGCTTCCACGGCCTTGCGCATGGCGCTGGCCATCAACACCGGGTTGCGCGCGCCGGCGATGGCGGTGTTCATCAGCACGCCGTCGCAGCCCAGCTCCATCGCGATCGCCGCATCCGACGCGGTGCCCACGCCGGCGTCGACGATGATCGGCACCTTGGCGTCTTCGATGATCTGCAGCAGGTTGTACTTGTTCTGGATGCCCAGGCCCGAGCCGATCGGCGCGGCCAGCGGCATCACCGCAGCGCAGCCGATCTCTTCCAGGCGCTTGGCCAGGATCGGGTCGTCGGAGGTATAGACCATCACCTCGAAACCGTCCTTGACCAGCTGCTCGGCGGCCTTGAGGGTCTGCACCACGTCCGGGTACAGCGACTTCTGGTCGCCCAGTACTTCCAGCTTGGTCAGGTTGTGGCCGTCCAGCAGTTCGCGGGCCAGGCGGCAGGTGCGCACGGCATCCTCGGCGGTGTAGCAGCCGGCGGTGTTGGGCAGGATGGTGTAACGGTCCGGCGGCAGCACGTCGAGCAGGTTCGGTTCGCCCGGGTTCTGGCCGATGTTGGTACGGCGGATGGCCACGGTGACGATCCGGGCGCCCGCGGCCTCGGTGGCCAGGCGGGTTTCTTCCAGATCCTTGAACTTGCCGGTGCCGGTAAGCAGCCGCGAGCTGTAGGTCTTGCCGGCGATCACCAGCGAATCGGGGGAGACATGAGCGTTCATGACGCGATTATCGCTTATCCGCCCGAAGATGGGGTCGTCACTTCGACGCCGCCGGGCATGGCCCGGCGCTACCGGAACGGATGCGCAGGGTAGCGCCGGGCCATGCCCGGCGAGCGCGGAGCGCGGGATGCCTCAGCCGCCGCCGAGGGCATGCACGATCTCCACCACATCGCCCTCGTCCAGCACATGCTCGGCATGACGGCTGCGGCTGACGATCTCGCCGTTCACCTCAACCGCCACCCGGCGTTGCAACAGCTGCTCGGCCGCAAGCAGGTCCAGGAGGGTCGCTGAAGCGGGCAAGGTGCGGGGTTCGCCATTGAGCTGGATGTTCATGGGGCCATTGTCGCTGATTGCCGGTTCGCATCGGAACCGTTGCAAGTTGTGCGCTACGCCCGCACCGGCAAAGCCCGCCGGGCCTGGCTCGAGCGACAATCCATGCGGCGGCGCAGCGTGAGCAATTGGCGGCGCAGTGAAACCATTCACCGTGCGCCGGCGTACGTGCGTCGGATCCTCAAACGATATCCCCACAGGAGTTTTTACATGCTGCTCAGCAAACGCCCGATCCGCTCCCTCATGGCGGCCGCGATCGCGCTGGCCGCGCTGCCGGCCATGGCAGGCGAATCCCCGTTCACCCGTACCGTGTTCTTCGGTGACAGCCTCACCGACAGCGGCTACTACCGTCCCCTGCTGCCGGCGGAGGCGCGTCCGGTCGCCGGCCAGTTCACCACCAACCCCGGTTGGGAGTGGGCGCAGTTCGTCGCCGATTACTACGGCACCAATGCGTCCCCCAACGGCAACGGCCAGACCGGTGACAACTACGCTGTCGGCGGTGCCCGCGTGGGTACCGACCTGACCCAGCCGGCCTTCGGCAACGTGCCGGTGCCGTCGCTGAAGACGCAGATGGCCAGGTATCTCGCCGCCAACGGTGGCAAGGCGGACCCGAATGCGCTGTACACCGTGTGGGGGGGCGCCAACGACCTGTTCTCGATCACCGCTCCGGCCCAGGCCCCGGCCGTGATTGGCGCAGCGGTGACCGACCAGATCGGCATCGTGGCCAGCCTCAAGCAGGCTGGCGCGCAGTATGTGCTGGTGCCGAACCTGCCCGACGTCGGTATCACCCCCGGGTTCATCGACCGGGGTGCGGCGGGTCAAGCGCAGGGTACGGCCCTGTCCACCGCGTACAACACTGCGCTGTACAGTGGCCTGAAGCAGGCCGGTATCGACTTCATCCCGCTCGATACCTACACCCTGCTGCATGAAATCATCGCCAATCCGGGCATGTATGGTTTCAGCAACGTCACCGGCCGCGCCTGCCTGGTGGCTTCGTCACTGACCWGCAGCCCGCTGGCCTACGCCCGCCCGGACGCGGCCAGCAGCTATCTCTTCGCCGATGACRTGCATCCGACCTCGGCCGCGCACCAGATGCTGGGCCAGTACGCCATCTCGATCCTGGAAGGCCCGCGCCTGCAGCAGGTGCTGAGCCACTCGGCGCAGACCATCGGCCGTTCGCGCGCCGACCAGGTCAGTCTGCACCAAGCCGGCCGTCCGGCCGACGGGATGTCCTGGTGGGGCGGCGTGCGCGGTGACATGCAGCGCTACGACCACGCCGATCTGTACGACGGCCTGGCCCCGGCCGGCCTGTTCGGTGTCGACTGGGCACGTGACGGCATGGTCTTCGGCGGCTTCGCCGGCTTTGGCCGCCTGAATGCCGACTTCGGCAACAGCCGTGGCGATTTCACCCAGAAGGACACCACGGCCGGTCTGTTCGCCGGCTGGTACGGCGACCGCATCTGGGTCAATGGCCAGGTCAGCTACACCTGGCTGTCCTATGACGTGAACCGCAAGGTCCAGCTCGGCCCGGCCACCCGCGAACACGGTGGCTCGCCGGACGGCAGCAACCTGACCGCCGCCCTGAACGCCGGTTACGAGTTCGGCACCGAAGGTGGCTTCCGCCACGGCCCGATCGCCTCGGTGATCTGGCAGCAGGTCAAGATCGACGGTTACACCGAAAGCGCCGATGCCGGCACCCTGGCCACCGCGCTGGGTTACGGCAAGCAGGATGTCGATTCCACCGTCGGCCGTATCGGTTGGCAGGCCCGCTTCGACGGCGGCACCGTCAAGCCGTACGTGCAGGTGACCTACGATCACGAGTTCGAAGACACCAAGCAGGCCAGCGCCTGGGTGCAGAGCCTGCCGGACGTCGGCATGTACCGCGTGCCGGGCATGGACTTCGACAAGAACTATGCGACCGCCATCCTGGGCGCGCGCATGGAGCTGTTCGGCCTGCAGAGCAACATCGGCCTGAGCGCCACCACCCTGCAGAAGCGTGCGCAGGACGCGACGCTGTTTGCCAGCTTCAGCGGCAGCTTCTGATGCACACGACGGCAGGCCTGCGGGCCTGCCGTCACCGTCACCGTCACGGGCAAGCTGCAAGGGCCTGCCCGTTGCGTTTGAACACGTGCCCCGCATAGACTTGTCGGGCAACGCGGGCGTAGCTCAATGGTAGAGCTGTAGCTTCCCAAGCTACTGACGAGGGTTCGATTCCCTTCGCCCGCTCCATGTCTTCCAGCGGTTTGCGGCGTGTCAGCCGCTCCGCGCTACCCAGCCAGCGCGACAGCGCCTCGGCTCGGGCACTTCGATCCGCTTTGCCGCACAGTGATCGCGGGCATGCTGCCAGGTGAGTTTTCCTTGGCTCAGCGCCGCGCGACCGTCCTTAGCGCTGGAAAGCCTCCTCTGCGACCTTGCGGTCTGCTCGATCCAGTCACACGGACAGGTTCAGTTGTTGCTGGGATCGGACATGCTAGAAATCCGTCAACAATTGGTATCAATCGTTCGTTGTCCGGAGCGTGAATGATCGCTGCACTTGTGCCCATCAGGCGATGCTTTGATTTTTCGGGACGATCCAACCGGACAGAGTTCTGGTCGTTCTTCCTGCTTGCCGCTTTCTTGGCCGCGCTGAGCTACAGCTTGATGGAAGCTGGCTACTGGCTGATCGGCACACGGTTCTACAATTGGGAACTGGGCTTGCGTCTCAATAGCGTGGGGCAGGGCCTGGCAACGGTCGCGCTGGTATCTTTCCTCCCGCCCATGCTCGCACTGACCGTGCGCAGGTTGCACGACATTGATGAGTCGGGATGGTTTGTTGTCATTGCCTTCGTTCCTTTGGGGGTGTTCGTTCTGTTTCCGGTCATGCTGCTGCCCGGTAGCGAGGAAGAGAATCGATTTGGCGGGACGCAGGGATTGTCGGGGGGCTGAAAGTATCTGGCGCAGCGTTTGCCGGTGCCTGCTTGAGAGTGCGGACTTCGCGTCCGAGCGTGCAAGGCAGATTCCAAATCCGTATGTCCCCCCGACTTGCCCTCCGCTAGCGTGTTGCCCTCATTTCAAGGAGCGCGCCGGCATGCAACGCAGGAACGACCTGGTCAACGCACTGCATCAGATATTCCTTTCCGCGGGAATTGGCTCGGCCAAACAGGTTGAAGCGGTGCGCGCCCTGGGC
>NZ_JBFTNR010000141.1:0-7150 GCF_056665995.1 Stenotrophomonas sp. 05L44_2 | reverse complement strand
GACCAACTCGGTCATCACCCGCGAACAGGTCCCGACGCTGTCCACCCTGCCCGGCATCACCCGCGATGCGCAGGGGCGGCCGCTGCTGTCGCCGGAACTCTCGCAGGTGGTCAACCTGGTGTCCAAGGCCGATGGCACCGACGTCAATGCACAGTTCCGCGGTGTCGGCCCGCAGGCGTGGGCCGTGCATGACAAGGTCAAGATCGTCGAAGGCCGCCGGTTCGCCGCCGGCCTGCGCGAGATCGTGGTCGGCCAGGGCGCCAGGAGCCAGTTCCGCGACATGGATGTTGGCAAAACGCTCACCCTGGGCAACCAGACCTGGACGGTCGTGGGCGTGTTCGCTACCGGCGATGCGCATGACTCGGAACTGTGGACCGACGCCGACACGCTGGCCACCACCTACCAGCGCAGTGCCTGGCAGTCGATCAGCGTGCGTACCGACGGCAAGGCCGGCTTCGAGCAGTTCAAGGCCGCCGTGGCCGCCGATCCGCGCCTGAAGCTGGACGTGGAAACCACCCGCGTCTACTACAGCAAGCAGGGTGGTGGGTTGACCAAGCTGATCGACATCCTCGGCAAGGTGATCGGCACCATCATGGCAGTGGGCGCCGTGTTCGGTGCGCTCAACACGATGTATGCCGCCGTGGCCACACGCGCACGCGAGATCGCCACCATGCGTGCGATCGGCTTCCGTGGCCTGCCGGTGGTGACTGCAGTGATGCTGGAAACCATGCTGCTGGCGCTGCTCGGTGGACTGCTGGGATGTGCGGTGGCGTGGCTGCTGTTCAACGGCTACAGCGTGTCCACCATCGGCAGCAACTTCAGCGCGGTGGTGTTCAAGTTCCATGTATCGCCGGAACTGCTGTGGAGCGGGTTGAAGTGGGCGCTGGGCATCGGCCTGGTGGGCGGGTTGTTCCCGGCGCTGCGCGCGGCACGCCTGCCGATCACCACGGCGCTGCGCGAGACCTGAGCATCACGCATTGATTTATTGAGCGTTGCGCAGGGGACGGGGCGAAAGCTCCGTCCCTTTTTCGTTCCCGGAATTCAGAAGTCCACCGACGTGGCTTCAGATGGCGGGGTACGCGAGGCCAGATGCTGACGCAGGGCTTCCTCCGGCGCACATGCCGTGCACAGCGGGTGCTGATCGCCCGTATGCCTGTCGAAGAAGATCGGTCCATTGCCGGCCAACGCATCCGATATCTCGCCGGATTGCAGGTAGCGCAGCGATTGGAAACAGAACAGCCAGCCTTCGACGACTTCATGCTCGTGCGTGATGACAACCGGTTCATCGTCGGTGGCAAGTGCAGCCTCCACTCGGCGGCGTGCCTCTTCGAGGTGGATCATCCCTTCATCTCCTTCTTTCGACGACAACGCGAAGAGCGTTTCATGCGGGACGGAGTACCACAACTGATAGCTACGTGCGTACTGCGATGCGTTGTTGCAACCACTCAAGCGTGCCGGGTTCGTGCCGCTATCGGTGCCTCTGCCCATCGCAAACGCATCGCGCGTGACGTTGCGCACAGTGCACCTGTGGATTGTTGGTTGCGATTCATTTTCGCGGCGTTACAGCGCGCGCGGACAAACAGTTACCGATGAAAACACTCTAGAATCCGGCCCCCACGTTGGTTTGCAGCACCCCACGCGTCCATAGAACGGACGCATGTTTTTTCTGAAACACGAGATTTCACGGATGTCCCTGAAGACCACCCCGCTGCGCAACGCGATCGTCATCGCGCTGGCCGCCAGCTGCACCACGCCCGCTTTCGCACAGGAAGCCGGCGATACCCCCACCAACCTCGACCGCATCGAGATCACCGGCTCGCGCATCCGCCAGGCCAGTGTCGAGACCGCGCAGCCGGTGGTGGCACTCAACCGCGCCGACATCGAGAAGAAGGGCTACGTCAACGTTGCCGACATCCTGCAGGACGTCACTGCAGCCGGCGCACCGAGCCTGAGCCGTTCGTCCTCGCTGAGCTCCTCGCGCGATTTCGGCGGCATGTATGTCAGCCTGCGCAACCTCGGCCCGGAACGCAGCCTGGTGCTGATCGACGGCCGCCGCATGGGCGTCAGCGCCGGCGGTTACTCCGACCTGGCCTCGATTCCGTCGGCGATCGTCGAACGCGTCGAAGTGCTGACCGATGGCGCCTCGGCGCTGTACGGCTCGGACGCCATCGCCGGYGTGGTCAACATCATCACCCGCAAGAACTTCGACGGTGGCGAAGCCAGCGTCTATGTCGGCCAGTACGGTGAAGGCGACGGCCAGAAGCGCTCCTACAGCGCCACCTTCGGCAAGACCTTCGACCGCGGCTGGTTCAGCGTCGGCGCCGAGCGCACCAAGGAAGACGAAATCCTCGGCGATGCGCGCGAGTTCAGCCGCTACCCGGGTGGCCCGCGCCATGCCGACGACGTCGACGCGCTGAGCCCGACCACCCAGTGGGGCACGGTCACCGTCGGTGGCAAGCCGCTGACCGTGGGCCCGGGCGGCGACCCGAGCAGCGCTGGCAACTTCCACACGCCGGATCCGGCTGACGGCGCCAACGCCAAGACCAACATGAGCCTGCTGAGCGGCCTGGAGCGCACCTCGGTGTTCGCCAACGGCGGCTTCTCGATCACCGACAACCTGCGCATCGTCGCCGATGCGCTGTACAGCAAGCGCGAGTCGACCAAGCACCTGGCCGGCTACCCGTACTCGGTCTCGGCTGCGCAGTCGCGCAACGGCACGCGCGCTGCGCTGTCCAAGGACAGCACCTTCAACAAGTGGGGCCAGGACGTGCTGTTCTCGCACCGCACCGAAGAGCTGCCGCGCGGTACCGAGAACACGCTGGAAACCAAGCGTGCCAGCCTCGGCCTGGAAGGCAGCTTCGAAACCGGTTCGCGCTACTGGGACTGGAACGTCAGCTACATGTACAACCGCAATGAAGGCGAGCGCGTTGGCACGGGCAGCATGTACCAGCCGAACGTCAACCTCGCCGTCGGCCCGTCCTTCATGGACGGCGACGTGGCCCGCTGCGGTACGCCGGGTGCGGTGATCGCCGGCTGCGTGCCGTGGAATCCGGCTGCGCCGATGGGCTACACCGGCCCGGGCTCGCTGGGCAACCAGGACGTGCAGGACTACCTGTTCACCCGCTTCGTCGACAAGATGCGCAGCACCACCAAGGTCGCCAGCGCCAACATCTCCGGCTCGCTGTTCAGCCTGCCGGCCGGCGACATCATGGGCGCGATGGGCTTTGAGCACCGCAGCGAAGAAGCCAGCTACACCCCGGACCTGATGGTGCAGAAGGGCCAGATCGCCGGCACCACCGGCCAGCCGACCCGTGGCGACTACTCGCTCAACGAGGTCTACCTGGAAATGCAGGTGCCGCTGCTGGCCGACATGGCCTTCGCCCGCGAGCTGTCGCTGGACCTGGCCGGTCGCTACACCGACTACAACACCTTCGGTTCGACCACCAACAGCAAGTTCGGCCTGAAGTGGAAGCCGATCGACAGCCTGCTGGTACGCGCCACCTACGGCACCGGCTTCCGTGCACCGACCGTGGACGATCTCTACGGCGGCGCGGTTTCCAGCCGCGATTCGTTCACCGATCCGTGCGATACGAAGTTCGGCATCGCCGCCAGCAGCCCGACCGTGGCAGCACGCTGCCAGGCGCTGAACGTGCCCGCCAACTTCCGTCAGCAGACCGGTTCGGACGGCAACCTTGCCAACCGCCCGGGCCAGCAGGCCACCTCCGATTTCAACTCCGGTTCCAACCCGGAACTGAAGCCGGAAACCGCCAAGACCTGGACCGTCGGCCTGGTCTACAGCCCGGAATTCGTGCAGGGCCTGGACGTCAGCCTGGACTGGTGGAAGATCCGCATCGACAACGCCATCGTGGGCGAGTCGGCTACCGACATCCTCAACCAGTGCTACGTGCAGGGCGTGGATTCGGCATGCGGTCGCTTCACCCGTTCCACCGCTGCGGCCACCCGCGGCCAGGTCTCGGCGCTGGATCGTTCGCTGGTCAACGCCGGCTACCGCGAAACCGCCGGCTATGACATCGGTGTGYGTTACCGCCTGCCGGAAACCGCATACGGCAAGTTCGCCATCAACTGGAACACCACCTACACCGACTACCTGGAGCAGCGCAACGACAGCGCCGCCACCACCCCGGTGGAGCAGCGCGTGGGCTGGGCCGGTGACTTCCGCGTACGTTCGACCTTCAACCTGGATTGGCAGTACGGCAACCTCGGCATCGGCTGGACCGCCCGTTACTACTCGGGCATGAAGGAAGCCTGCTCGTACGATCTGGGCGGTGGCCCGGACTGCAACATGGCCGACTTTGTTTCGCCGTATACCGATGCACAGCCGAGCCGCAAGGTGGGTTCCAACACCTTCCACGACCTGCAGGTGCGTTACAGCCTGCCGTGGGATGGCACCGTGTCGTTGGGCCTGAACAACGTGTTCGACCACCAGGGTCCGATCATGTACAGCCAGCCCAACAGCAGCTTCACCTACTACGGTGGCTTCGACATCGGTCGTTTCATGTACATGAAGTACCAGCAGCGCTTCTAAGCCTGCAACCGCGTTCCCGCCCCGGCCAACTCTCTCCTGGCCGTGGATGGAAGCAGAACGGCGCCCCTCGGGGCGCCGTTCTTTTTTGCGGCGTCGGATCCCTTTGCATCGCGAAGGGATCTGACCCCGGAGGCGCTACCGTTTCGCGCCGCGCATCGCCCGTACGTTGTCACCGACGTACAGGACCAACCCGGCCCAGATCGCCGCAAAACCAATCGCCTTGCCGGTGTCGAACGCTTCGTGGAAGAAGAACACGCCCAGCAGCAGCTGCAGGCTCGGTGCGATGTACTGCAGGATGCCGACCAGCGACAGCGGGATGCGCTTGACCCCGTAGGCGAAGCCGATCAGCGGCACCGCCGTGATCACCCCGCCGAAAATCAGCATCAGGTCGTTTGCCCAGCCCCAGCCACCGAAGAAGCCACCGCCATGGCCGTTTTCCGACCACAGCGCGAAGCCCAGCGCGGGCAGGAACAGGTACAGGCTTTCCACGCCCAGCCCGGCCACCGGATCGACCGACACCAGCTTGCGCAGCAGGCCGTACAGGCCGAACGAGCACGCCAGGCCCAGCGCGATCCACGGCGGCGTGCCCGCATCGATGGTCAGCCAGGCCACGCCCACCGCGGCGATGGCTACCGCCAGCCACTGCACGCGGCGCAGGCGCTCCTTCAGCACCAGCACGCCCAGCAGAACGTTCACCAGCGGGTTGATGAAATAGCCCAGGCTGGTTTCGATCACATGCCCTGCGTTGATCGCCCAGATGTACAGGCCCCAGTTGAAGGCGATGGTCAGGCTCGATACCGCCAGGATCGGCAGCGCGCGCGGTTGCGCGGCGATCTTCTTCCACCAACCCAGCCGTGATGCGATCAGCAGCCAGGCCACCACCAGCACGGTGCTCCAGATGATGCGGTGGGCGATGATCTGGAACGAAGGCACTTCGTTGAGCAGATGCCAGTACACCGGCACCAGCCCCCACAGCACGAAGGTGGAGGCAGTGATCAACAGGCCCCGTCGCTGTTCTTTCTCGTCCATGCTCATCGCTTGCGTGTCCTTGCCATCGTCAGTACCACCACACCCAGAAGTATCACCGCCATGGCCAGGAAGTCGCGCCAACCAAAGCGTTCACCATTCAATGCAGCCCCCAACAGGACAGCAATCACCGGATTGACGTAGGCATAGCTGCCGGCCAGCGCCGGGCGYACGTTCTGCAGCAGCCAGACGTAAGCGGTGAACGCCACGATCGAACCGAACACGCACAGGTAGGCCATCGCCAGCAGGCCACCGCTGTCGGGCAGGGTGGTGGGGCGCTCGCCGACGACCAGGCCGATCAGCACCAGCAGCACGCCACCGCAGATCATCTGCCCGGCGGCCGTCATGAACGGCCCCGGCAGATCCTGCCCGCGTGCCCACACCGAGCCGAACGCCCAGCCGACCGGCGCGATCAGCAGCAGCACCAGCCCGGTGGGCGATGCGGTCAGGCTGCTGCCGGCGTTGAGCCAGACCACGCCGACGAAGCCAACGGCGATGCCCAGCCATTCGCCCTTGCTGGCATGCTGCCCGCGCAGGGCCGAGAACAGCGCCATCCACAACGGCACCGAGGCCACCGCGGTAGCGGCCAGGCCGGATGACACCTCGCGTTCGGCCAGCACCACCATGCCGTTGCCCAGCACCAGCATGGTCACGCCCATGATGACCAGGTTGCGCCACTGCCGCAGGGTGGGTCTGGGCATCTTCCAGAACAGGCGCAGCGCCAGGTACATCAGGCCGCCGGCAATGATGAACCGGCTGCCGGAGACCATCGTCAGTGGCAGCGCGCCGCCATGCAGGGCCTTGGCGATACCCAGGTAGGTCGAGCCCCAGACCACGTAGACCAGCAGCAGTGCCAGCACGACAAGGCCGCCCCGTGGGGCAGCCGCAGACGGAACGGGGGGAGCCGACATGACGCACCAGGGAGCTGGGGGAACACGGATTTTAGGACGTTTTGGTTATGGTCCGGCAGCCCATGTAGTGGCACGCTGTCATCCATCCATGCCCCGCCCGCCCCTTCCGGCACCCGGCGTTGACGTGGGTTGCAGTACCAAGGAGGCTGGCCGGCAGCGCACCGCGCGCCTGGCAGCGCAATTTCCCGCATGGACGCACCGCATCGAGGATCCCCACCCGGATGAGCACTACGTCCCAATCCGCTGTCCCCAGCACCGACGGCGCCGCCCTGCGGCGTTCCATCTCCAACACCCTCAAAGGCTCCGCCGGCAACCTGGTGGAGTGGTACGACGTCTACGTGTACTCGGTGTTCGCCGTGTACTTCGAATCGCAGTTCTTCTCGCCTGAAGACAAGAACTCCACCCTGTACGTGTGGGCGATCTTCGCCGCGACCTTCCTGATGCGCCCGATCGGCGCATGGTTCTTCGGTCGCTTCGCCGACCGTCATGGCCGTCGCCTTGCATTGACCGTGTCGGTCACGCTGATGGCCTTCTGCTCGTTCATCATCGCCATCACCCCCACCGCTGCCAGCATCGGCATCTGGGCGGCGATCATCCTGCTGTTCGCGCGCCTGCTGCAGGGCTTCGCCACCGGTGGCGAGTACGGTGCCAGCGCCACCTACATGTC
>NZ_JBFTNR010000140.1:0-7743 GCF_056665995.1 Stenotrophomonas sp. 05L44_2 | reverse complement strand
GGCCGCGTGCTGGCCCTGGACATCCTGGACATGCCGCCGCTGGCCGGCGTGGAGTTCCTTCACGGTGACTTCAGGGAAGAAACCGTCCTATCGCAGTTTGAAGCCATGCTCGGGGATCAGCCGGTAGACCTTGTGCTGTCGGACATGGCCCCCAATAAGAGTGGTGTGGACGCGGTCGACCAGCCGCGGATGATGCACTTGGCGGAGCTGGCCATGGATTTTGCCGACAACCACCTCAAGACTGGTGGGGCGTTCCTGATCAAGCTGTTCCAGGGCGAAGGCTTTGACGACTACGTGCGCGACATGCGCCGCCGGTACGACAAGGTCTCCATCCGCAAGCCGGAAGCCTCGCGCAAGCGCTCTCCCGAGGTGTATGCCTTGGGTCAGGGAAAACGCGCCCACATGAAGTAAGCTCGACCCCGTAAGTTCGACCCCAACGCAACGCCAGCACTAAGAGGAACACCGGAGCCAATGAGGATGAACGACTTGACCAAGAACCTCCTGCTATGGGTGGTCGTCGCCGTCGTGCTGATGGTGGTCTTCCAGAGCTTCTCGCCCAAGACCTCGGGGGCCGGGGCGCAGGGCGGATCAAGGTCACCTTCGCCGATGTTGCCGGTTGCGACGAGGCCAAGGAAGAAGTCGGCGAACTGGTCGATTTCCTGCGTGACCCGTCCAAGTTCACCAAGCTCGGCGGCAAGATCCCGCGCGGCGTGCTGATGGTCGGCCCTCCGGGTACCGGCAAGACGCTGCTGGCCAAGGCCATCGCCGGCGAAGCCAAGGTGCCGTTCTTCTCGATCTCCGGTTCGGACTTCGTGGAAATGTTCGTCGGCGTCGGCGCCAGCCGAGTGCGCGACATGTTCGAGCAGGCCAAGAAGCACGCGCCGTGCATCATCTTCATCGATGAAATCGACGCCGTCGGYCGYCACCGTGGTGCCGGCCTGGGYGGCGGTCATGACGAGCGCGAGCAGACCCTGAACCAGCTGCTGGTCGAGATGGACGGTTTCGAAGGCGGCGAAGGCGTGATCGTGATCGCCGCCACCAACCGTCCTGACGTGCTGGACCCGGCGCTGTTGCGTCCGGGCCGCTTCGACCGCCAGGTGGTGGTCGGTCTGCCGGACGTGAAGGGCCGCGAGCACATCCTCAAGGTGCACATGCGCAAGCTGCCGCTGGCCGACGACGTCGTGCCGATGGTGATCGCGCGTGGTACCCCGGGCTTCTCCGGTGCCGACCTGGCCAACCTCTGTAACGAGGCCGCCCTGTTCGCCGCCCGTGGCAACGAGAAGGAGGTCCGCATGGACCACTTCGATCGTGCCCGCGACAAGATCCTGATGGGTGCCGAGCGCCGCTCGATGGCCATGAGCGAGGAGGAGAAGACCCTCACCGCCTACCATGAAGCCGGCCATGCCATCGTTGGCCGCCTGGTGCCGGAACATGACCCGGTCTACAAGGTCACGATCATTCCGCGCGGCCGTGCGCTGGGCGTGACCATGTACCTGCCGGAAGGCGACAAGTACTCGATGAACCGCGTGGCGATCCAGTCGCAGCTGTGCTCGCTGTACGGTGGCCGCGTGGCGGAAGAACTGATCTTCGGTACCGACAAGGTCACCACCGGTGCGTCCAATGACATCGAGCGTGCCACCAAGATGGCCCGCAACATGGTCACCAAGTGGGGCCTGTCCGAGCAGCTCGGCCCGATCGCCTATGGCGAAGAGGACGATGAGGTGTTCCTGGGTCGTTCGGTGACCCAGCACAAGAGCGTGTCCAACGACACTGCCCGTCGCATCGACGAGGAAGTGCGCAACATCCTCGACAAGGCGTACGCCCGCACCACCGAGCTGCTGACCGAGAACATCGACAAGCTGCATACGATGTCGCAGCTGCTGCTGCAGTACGAAACCATCGATGCGCCGCAGATCGACGCGATCATGGAAGGTCGTGACCCGCCGCCGCCGATGGGCTGGAACAAGTCCAACAAGGATGGCGGCAACAACGACAAGGGCGGCGACGCCCGTCCGTTGCCGCCGATCGCCGGTCCGGCCGAATCGATCTGACGGCCTGCCGTACGCAATGCAAGACGAGGCCGGGGCAACCCGGCCTTGTTGTTTCCGGGCCCCGGCCCATCCGATCCTGACAGCCCGCTGGAGTCCGCATGTCCGCCCCCAAGCCTGAACCGATTTCCCACACCGCCGAGATGGTGATCGCCACCGTAGTCGGCGTCGCTGTCGGCCTGACCGTGGACAATCTGCTGCTGGGCTGTGGCGTGGGTATCGCGGTGGGTATCCTGCTGAGCATCATCAAGACGCTGTACGTGGACCGGAAGCGTCGCCGGCAGCGGTGAGGTTTGCCGGCAGGGCGGCGCCCCGCCTCCGACAATTTCCCGCTGCTGCTGGTAGGTGTCGACCTTGGTCGACACGGTAGATCCACGCCATGCGTGGATGCTCTTCGTTCAATTGTCGAGATATTCGATTCCGATGGAGATTCATCCACGCATGGCGTGGATCTMCTGGCCACCGGGAAACTGTCGAAGGCGGGGTGGGCCCGATTGCGGAGGCGTGAGCCGCATGGATGTGGCGACCGAGCTTGCATGGACGTACTTGCAGCGCCCCCCCGCAACCGGACCGACCCCGCCATCCCACAGAATGCTGCGGTTGCTTTTGCTGTTGGGGTTGCCGGCCAGCGGCCGGCACTACCGCCTCTGCGGGTGCAGGGCGCAGCCCTGCCGCCTTAAACTAACCTTCGTTGCCCGCAGGATCTGCCATGTTCGACATCTCGCCCCAGCTCGATTGCGCCGGCCGCATCCTGCGCCTGGACCGTGCCCGGGTCATGGGTATCGTCAACGTCACCCCGGATTCGTTCTCCGATGGTGGTGCCCATGACACCACCGAGGCGGCGGTCGCGCATGGCCTGCAGCTGGTGGAGGAGGGCGCCGACCTGCTCGACATCGGCGGCGAATCGACCCGTCCGGGCGCGGCGCCGGTGTCGATCGACGAGGAACTGCGTCGTGTCGTGCCGGTCATCGAGCAGCTGGCAGCGCGCACGGCGGTGCCGATCAGCATCGATACCTTCAAGCCGGAGGTGATGCGTGCCGCGGTTGCTGCAGGCGCCGGGATGATCAACGACATCTTCGGCCTGCGCCAGGACGGTGCGCTGCACGCGGCGGCGGACGCGGGCGTGCCGGTGGTGCTGATGCACATGCAGGGCGAACCGGGTCACATGCAGACTGACCCGCAGTACGACGATGTGGTCGCCGAGGTCCATGGCTTCCTGGTGCAGCGGCTGTTCGCCGCGGAGATGGCCGGCATCGCCAAGAAGAATCTGGTGATCGACCTCGGCTTTGGCTTCGGCAAGACCACGGCGCACAACATGACGCTGCTGGCCCGTTCGGAGCGTTTCCTTGAACTGGGCGTGCCGATGCTGGCCGGGCTGTCGCGCAAGCGCAGCCTGGGCGAGCTGACCGGTCGTCAGTCGCCGGCAGAGCGTGTCGCTGCGTCGGTGGYCGCACACCTGATCGCCGTGCAGCGCGGCGCCCGTATCGTGCGCGTGCACGATGTGGCAGCGACGGTCGATGCATTGAAGGTCTGGCAGGCGGTCGAGGCGGTACCTGCCGAGCGGGCGGACGCCAAGCCGACCCTCCGCTGGCCGGACGAAGACTGATGGCAGTGGATCAGCGGCCGCTGGCGATCGCCGTGATGGGGCCGACCGCCAGCGGCAAGACCGCCACCGCGATCGCGCTGGCGCAGCAGCTGGACGGTGAAATCGTCAGTGTCGATTCGGCGCTGGTCTATCGCGGCCTGGATATCGGTTCGGCCAAGCCGGATGCGGCCGAGCGCGCACAGGCACCGCACCACCTGCTGGACCTGCGCGATCCCTGGCAGACCTATTCCGCCGCCGAGTTCGCCGCCGACGCCGCCCGCGTGGTGGCCGACATCGTCGCCCGTGGCAAGACTCCGATCCTGGCCGGCGGCACGGGCCTGTACTTCCGGGCGCTGTTGCAGGGTCTGTCGCCGATGCCGGAGGCCGACCCGGCGATGCGTGCCGTGCTGAGCGCCGAGGCCGCCGAGCGAGGCTGGGCGGCGCTGCACGCCGAACTGGCCGCCGTTGACCCCGCCGCCGCAGCACGCATCCATGCCACCGACCCGCAACGCATCCAGCGGGCGCTGGAGGTCTACCGGCTGACCGGCACGCCGATCAGTGAATGGCAGCGCCGCCCCGGGGTGGCCCCGTTGCCGGTGCGCACGTTGAAGCTGATTCTGGCGCCGCGCGACCGCGCCGTCCTGCACCAGCGCATCGAGGCCCGCTTCGACGCCATGCTCGCGCAGGGCTTCCTCGACGAAGTGCGCGCCCTGCGTGCATTGCCGGAAATGCGGGCGGTGGCCGCACCGCTGGACCTGCCCGCCGTCCGCGCGGTGGGGTATCGCCAGGCCTGGGAGTACCTGGACGGGGACGGGGACGCGGCCCGCTTCCGGGACAAGTCCATTTTCGCCACCCGGCAACTGGCCAAGCGCCAGCTTACCTGGCTGCGCGGCGAGCTTGATGCGCGCTGGTTCGACCCCCATATGGATGGGGAGCGCCTCGCAGGCGCGGTGTCGACCTTCGTTGCACGCTGAACCGACGCTGGCCGTGTACCATCATGGGCCGGCAAGCGGCTCGGGGGCCGCGGCAACCGCCGGCTACCAATAAGAACAATAATCAGGAGTGTGCAATGTCCAAGGGGCAATCGCTGCAGGATCCTTTCTTGAATGCACTGCGGCGCGAGCGCGTGCCGGTTTCGGTGTACCTGGTCAACGGCATCAAGCTGCAGGGCACGATCGAATCGTTCGATCAGTTCGTGGTCCTGCTGCGCAACACCGTCAGCCAGATGGTCTACAAGCACGCCATTTCCACCGTGGTGCCGGCGCGCAACGTCAAGGTCGGCCCGGGTGGTGGGTACGTGCAATCAGGTGAGGATGGTCAGGCGGGTGATGAAGCAGACGAATGATGTTGGAGCGGTGAATGTTTGACCGCTCGAAAAAGGGCGAACACGCCCTGTTGATCCAGCCGCATTTCGGCAAGCTGGAAGACGATGTGCTGGAAGAATTCGGTGATCTGGCCCGCTCGGCCGGGGCCAGCATCGCGGTGACCATCACCGCGCGGCTGGATCGCCCCAACCCGTCGACCCTGATCGGCAGCGGCAAGCTGGATGAGATCAAGGCCGCCGCCGAAGCCACCGGCGCAGACCTGATCCTGGTCAACCACGCGTTGAGCCCGGGCCAGGAGCGCAATCTGGAGCGTTTCCTCGAGCGCCGGGTGATCGACCGTACCGGTCTGATCCTGGACATCTTTGCCCAGCGTGCGCGCAGCCATGAAGGCAAACTGCAGGTCGAGCTGGCCCAGCTGCGCCATATGTCGACACGGCTGGTGCGCGGCTGGACCCATCTGGAGCGCCAGCGTGGCGGTTCGATCGGCCTGCGCGGCCCGGGYGAAACCCAGCTGGAAACCGAYCGYCGCCTGCTGCAGAAGCGGGTTGAACAGCTGCAGAAGCGGCTGGAAAAAGTCGAAGTACAGCGCACCCAGATGCGTCGTGCGCGTGTGCGCAGCGAACTGCCGCGCGTCGCCCTGGTGGGCTACACCAATGCCGGCAAATCGACCTTGTTCAATGCGATGACCGGCGCCGAGGCCTATGCGGCCGACCAGTTGTTCGCCACCCTGGATCCGACCGTACGCCGGATCGCCGTGCCCGGTGGCAACGTCGTGCTGGCCGATACGGTTGGTTTCGTACGCGACCTGCCGCATGACCTGGTGGCGGCCTTCCGCTCGACCCTGTCTGAAGCGCGGGAAGCGGATTTCCTGCTGCACCTTGTCGATGCCGCCGATCCGCACCGCGAGGAGCGCATCGCCCAGGTCGACGAAGTGCTGACCGCCGTCGGTGCCGGCGACCTGCCGCAGTTGCTGGTGTTCAACAAGATCGACCGCATCGAGGGTGCCGACGTGCGCCACGACGGCCAAGACGGCGTGCCGGATGAATCGCGGCGTGAGCGGGTGTGGATTTCCGCACGCGACGGGCAGGGCATCGAGCTGTTGCAGGCCGTACTCGGCAAGCGGTTGGGTCTGCAGCACGTCACCGGCGAGTTGCGCCTGCCACCCAGTGCCGGCCGCCTTCGCGCTCGCCTGCACCAATTGGAAGTGGTGCGCAGTGAAGAGGCTGATGAAGAAGGCTGGCTGYTGCAGGTCGATCTTCCCATCGCCGAGGCCGAGAAGCTGGCGGCCAGCGCCGATGGCGAGCCGATCCGGGCCCTGCTGCCGGAGAAGCTGCCCGAATGGTGAGGTAGTGCCGGCCGTTGGCCGGCATGTCCTGCGGCCGCGACACCACCCTGCCATCTGCGGTACAACGTGCAGGTTCTTCACTTTTCAGCTACCCCGATGGCCTTCCCGACCGACGCCGAACTCAATGCCCAGGCCGCTGCGCTGGGCCAGCGCCTGCAGCAGGCTTCGCTGCAGCTGGTGACTGCTGAAAGCTGCAGCGGCGGCTGGATCGCCAAGTGCATGACCGACATCGCCGGATCCTCGGCGTTCTTCGACTGCGGCATGGTGGTTTACAGCTACGAAGCCAAGCAGCGCCTGCTCGGCGTGCGCGCGCAGACGCTGGAGCAGTTCGGTGCGGTCAGCCGCGAAGCCGTGCTGGAGATGGTGTCCGGGGCGCTGGTCAATTCCGGTGCCGGCATCGCGGTGGCGGTGACCGGTATCGCAGGGCCGGGCGGTGGCAGCCCGGACAAGCCGGTCGGCAGTGTCTGGATCGGCTGGAAGCGCCGTGGCGGCTATGCCCGGGCCGAACTGTTCCAGTTCGATGGTGACCGTGAAGCCATCCGCCGGCAGACCGTAGCGGCGGCATTGCACGGCATCGACGCCCAGCTGTGACATGCTGCTCCGGCAATCAACCGGAGTAGGCAACGATGTGGGAGACGCTGGGCACCGTCCGTGACCTTGGCCGGCTGCAGGAAATTGCCGCCGTCCTGATCCGCTACGGCTTCGGCGACGTCGTGCGGCGCATCGGCCTGGCCACGGTACTGGAACGTGCCGGCCGCCTGCTGCACTGGAACGAGGAGCGGCAGGAAATGCTGCGGATGACCGCGCCGGTGCGCGTGCGCAGCGCCCTGCAGGATCTCGGGCCGACGTTCGTGAAGCTGGGCCAGGTGCTCGCCACCCGCGTCGACCTGCTGCCGCCGGACTGGATCGCCGAACTCTCCGAGTTGCAGAACGCGGTCCCGGCATTGCCCTACGAGAAGATCCGCGAACAGCTCGAGGCCGATCTCGGTGCACCGCCGTCGCAGGTGTTTGCCTTCCTTGATGAAACCCCGATGGCGGCCGCTTCCTTGGCCCAGGCCCATCGGGCGCGGTTGCGTGATGGCCGCGAAGTGGTGCTGAAGGTGCGCCGCCCTGGTATCCGTGACGTGGTTGAAGCCGATCTGCGCCTGCTGGCACGGCTGGCCGAGATCGTTGAGGCACGGCTGCCGGATCTGCGCCGCTACCGACCCGCCGAGGTGGTGCAGCAGTTCACCGTGTCGCTGCGCCGCGAGCTGGATTTTGCCGCGGAGTGCCGCAACGCCGAGCGCATCGCGCGCAACTTCGAGGGCCGTGACGACATCCTGATTCCGGCGGTGCACTGGCAATGGACCTGCGAAAGCCTGAATGTCCAGGATTTCGTCGACGGCATTGCCGGACGTGATCTGGCCGGTGTCGATGCGGCCGGCATCGACCGCCGTGAAC
>NZ_JBFTNR010000139.1:0-7190 GCF_056665995.1 Stenotrophomonas sp. 05L44_2 | reverse complement strand
CGTGACATCCGCCCGGCATGGCCCGGCGCTACCGCAGCACGTTGAACCGTACCTGCGTCCAAGCGCCGTCAGCAGCCAGCGCGGTCAACGTATGCGCCCCCGGATCGGCGAACTCGCGCTGCATCAGCTGCGCACCGCGCGTCTGCGCGATCCATCGACCATCCAGCAGCCAGTCCACGGCCTGTTCGCTACCCAATGCGCGCATCTGCAGGCGTACGCCGTGTTCGGCATTGGGTGCACGCGCCAGCGTCGCGCCTTCGTTGAGGCCATCGATATGCAGGGCCACACTGGCCTCGCGGCCATCATCGCGACAGTCCGGCGACAGCGCGGGAAGCTGTGAGGCATCGCGGGTGGCCTTGGGCAGCCAGGGTGACAACAGCGCCGGCCATCGCGCGATTTCCCGCGCGACTTCCTCATGCGGCGCGCTGCAATCAGCCGATACGCGCAGTCCGGTGCGCGCGTCAGCCAGGTAGCGTTGGCGGCCAGGCTGCCATCGCCGTGCCTCGCGTTCGGGGAACGTCGGCGGTGCCGCACCGTCCAGCAGATAGGCCGACAGGCGTCGCTGGCAGAGTGCCGCTGGCAACCCTTCGGCCAGTTCCCCGGTTGGCCAGCAGATGTCTGCCTGGGTCACGCTGGCCGGCATCGGCGCGGCCGCCGCATCGCCGCGTTGGCGCGGCAGGCTGTCGACCACCTCGAACATCAACGGCAAGGCGGTGACCGCGCCGTACTGCCCCGGCAACGGCGTGCCATCGGGGCGCCCCACCCACACGCCCACGGTGTAGTGGCGGGTACTGCCGATCGCCCACGCATCGCGGTAGCCATAGCTGGTTCCGGTCTTCCAGGCCACGCGCGGCCGCCCGCCAACGTCGAACGTGCCAACGCCGTATCCCGGGCGCGGATTCGATTCCAGCATCTCGCGCACGATCCAGCTGGCACCGGGCGAAGCCAGCCGCCGCTCGATCATCGGTTCGTCATCGGTGTAGCGCACGCGGCCGGCAATGCCGTTGCGGTTGAGCGCAGCGAACGCACCGACCAGGTCTTCCAGCCGCGCGCCGGTGCCGCCGAGGATCAGCGACAGATTGGGCGAACTGCCCGGCGGGAAGCGCAACTGGATGCCGGCGTGCGACAGGCGCGCGGCGAAGCGTGCCGCACCTACCCGTTGCAGCAGATCGACCGACGGCACGTTCAGCGACAGGCGCAGCGCACTGGCAGCACTGACCGGGCCGTTGAAGGCCATGTCGAAGTTGCCCGGCCGATAGCTGCCGAAGCTCTGCGGCGCATCCACCAGCAGGCTCTCGGAATGGATCAGGCCATCATCGAGTGCCATCGCATACAGGAACGGCTTCAGCGTGGAGCCCGGCGAGCGCCAGGCCTGCACCATGTCCACGTGGCCCAGCCGTTGCCGATCACCGAAAGACAGCGTGCCGACATACGCACGCGCCTGCAGGGTCTGGTTGTCGACCACCAGCAGTGCGGCTGACGTGCGCTCGGGCAGCGTGGAGAAATAGCTGGCCACGCGCTCTTCAAGGGTGCGCTGCAGGCCGATGTCGATGCTGCTCTGGATCCGCGCCTGCCCCGGATGCGCCGAGTGCAGGCGCTGGGCCAGCAGTGCCGCATGCAGCGGTGGACGCAGCGAGCGTGCGACCACGTTCTCGATGCGCGCATCTTCCACTTCCTCCGGCGTCCATGCGCCGAGCTCGGCCATGCGCGCCAGCACCTTGTCGCGAGCCTTCTGCGCGGCTTCGGGATGACGATCCGGGCGCAAACGGCTGGGTGCCTGTGGCAGCACCGCCAGCAACGCGGCCTCGGCATGCGAAAGTTGCGCGGCCGGCTTACCCAGGTAGGCCCAGCTGGCCGCCTCCACGCCTTCGATGGTGCCACCGTAGGGCGCGCGCTCCAGATACAACGCGAGGATCTCGCGCTTGGACAGGTGCACCTCAAGCTGCACCGCACGCAGCATCTGCTTCAGCTTGCCCCAGGGCGTGCGCGTATGCGGATCGAGAATGCGCGCCACCTGCATGGTCAGGGTCGAGCCTCCGGAGACGATTCGGCCACCCCGCAGCAGCTGCCCACCGGCACGCAGGATCGCCAGCGGATTGATGCCCGGGTGCCGCCAGAACCAGCGATCCTCGTAGGTCAGCAGTGCCTGCAGGTACAGCGGCGACACGCTGTCGACCGACGCCGGATAGCGCCACACGCCCTCGGCATCGGCGAACGCCCGCATCGGGCTGCCGTCAGCGGCGACCACCAGCGTGCTGGTGTCGCGTTGCCGGGGCAACGGCGGCGGGAAGGCGAAATCCAGTATCAGCAGCAGCGCCAGCAACGCCGCCGTGCCCCAGCGCAGCCACGGCCACAGCGGTTGCAGCCGCTGCCGCAGGCGCGGCAGCCGCGATTTCAGCAATCCCACCTTCATCCACGGCATCCAGTGGGACGGGCCGCGCCGTCGCGGCCCGTCCGCACGGTCACGGCTGTACCACCGTCAACGTGGTCGGGTTGCTGCGGCCGACGCCACGCAGCTGCGGCCGGTACATGTCCTCCACCAGCGACGGCGGCACCGTGTAGGTACCCGGAGTGACCGCACGCACCAGGTAGAACACGTTGGCCTTGCTGCCACGCGAGAGCTTCAGCGCCGCCACGTAGCGGTCATCGCGGAACTCTTCGTGCTTGGTATCGGCCGCTTCGCTGCGGTCGCTGATGGTGATGCCATCGACCACCACATCGGCCCACTGCTTGGCATCGCCCAGGTTGAGGTTCTCGATCTCCAGGCCTGCCGGCAGCAGGTCGGTCAGCAGCGCATCGGGCATCTCGCTGTCGGCGGTGATGGTGACCCGCACGATCAGCGCTTCACCTTCCTTCAGCGGACGCGGCGACCACGGCTTGCCATCGGTGCCGAAGTAGCTTCGCTCCACGCCGATCACGCTGTTGTCCGGCGCCGGCGCACTGCGCGGAATGCCGGCCACATCGATGCTGGCGAACATCGGCGGCTGTCCCTGCGGGGTGAAGCGCACGCCCGCGGCCAGCTGCGCTGCATCGAAGTTGCGGCCAAACAGCTTGCGCTCGCCGATGGCCTCGCTGTTGCCACCGATCACCAGCTCACCGGCCACCAGCGCCTTCTGGTTGGCGGCCAGCGCCTTGCCGAGACGGGCGATGGCCACCTGTTCCTGCGTGCTCAGCCACATCCAGCCACTGTTGCGGCGCGCATCCAGGCCACGGCCAAGATCAACCGCGCGTGCATCCCATGCCGGCTTGGCCAGCTTGTTTTCGTGGGTCAGCGCGATCATCAGCGCATCATCACGAACGGCGCTGCCGTAGTCGCCGAAGTACGACGGGCGCTCGCTGCTGGACTTGGCAAAGCCCGCCGCAAGGGCCGCCTGGCCGCGCTTGGTATCGCCCTGCAGCGACAGCGCCACGCCCAGGTGCACCAGCGACAGACCACCCACGGCCTTGCTGCGTTCGTTGTCGTACAGCGTGCGCAGGGTACCCAGCGGCGCGCGGTTGACGCGGGCCAGCACGTAACCCGAGTACGCCTGGTTGGCGAACTTCAGGCTTTCGCGTTTTTCCTGGCCGTAGAACTGGTTGCCACCGGACAGCAGGTCTTCGCTCAGGCGGTTCAGCGCCTTCTGCAGCACGTTGTCCGGCACCGCGAAGCCACCGTCCTTGGCATCGAGCAGGAACTCGGCGATGTACGGGGTCAGCCACGGGTTCACGTAGCCGTCGTCACCCCACATCGAGAAGTTGCCGTTGGCCACCTGCATCGACGCCAGGCGACCGAACGCACCTTCCATGCGCTCGCGACGGGTCTTCGCGTCCAGCCCGTCAGCGCCGAGCATGGACGACGTGGCCTGGTCCAGGATCAGCGCGGCGTAGCCCTTGCTGGTGGTCTGTTCGGCACAGCCGTACGGGTAGTTCAGCGCGCCCTGCAGCGCGCTGGCGAACGGGATCGGCGGCAGCGGGCTGACCAGCAGGCGGGCATTGACCGATTCGGACATCAGCCCGTCCATCAGGCTGCCATCCAGGCTCACCGCCGCCAGCGGATCGAGCGTCCGCACCTGCGAGCGCAGTACCTGCGGCCACGCCGCGCGTACCGGCAGATCGTAGCGGCGGTCGGCCTTGAAGCCGTTGCCATCCACACGCACGCGCACCTTGGCCACGCTGTGGCCCTCGCGCGCCGACAACGGGAAGCTCAACGTGGTCTTGGCATCGGCATTGAGCTGCACGCTGCGCGTGCCTTCGCCCAGGCTGAGCGGGCCTTCGCTGTCCACGCGCACGTTGAACTGACCGGGCTTGCCGGTGAAGTTCTGCACGTCCAGCGTCACCGTGCTGCGGTCGCCCGGGGCGAGCACGCGCGGCATGCTGGCCTCGGCCAGGATCGGTGCGCGCACCACGGTTTCCACATCGCGCTTGCCGTACTGGTCATCGCTGTAGACCAGCGCCGACACCCGCAGGGTGCCATTGAAATCCGGCACTTTCAGGCGGATGCGGGCAATGCCCTTGGCATCGAGCTGCACCGGGCCGGAGAACAGGTCCACGGTCTGCACGCGCGCGGTCGGCCGCTTGGCCTGCGGCAACGCCTGCAGCGCCATGTCGCCGCCGAACTTCAGCTTGCCGCTGCCGCCGTCGAAGCTCTCGATCACCCGGCTGTAGATGTCATAGGCATCGATGCCGAGGCGGCGCTGGGCGAAGAAGTGCGCGCCGGCATCGGGCACCGGGAAGCGGGTGATGTTGAGAATGCCCACGTCCACGGCCGACACAGTGACGTGCGCGACCTTGCCGGCCAGCTGCGGTGCGCTGACCGTCACTGGCAGGTCCTGCTCCGGTCGCATCTGCTTGGGCGCGGCCAGGCCGACGGCCACGGTGCGGCCCTTGCGGTCCATCGGCACGTGCACCACGCCCACCGCGCGGGCCGGGGTGATCTTGCTCGGCGCACTGCCACCGCGGAACACCAGCGCGGTGATGTAGACGTCGTGGCGCTCCCAGTCTGCGGTGACCGGGATCTTGTAGGTGGCACCGGGCTTGGCGTCGATATCCTGCACGTACAGCATGCGGTCGGTCTCGACCATCAGCACGCCCTTGCCGGCGTGCGGGGGGGTCACCGTCACTTCCAGGGTATCGCCGGCCTTGTAGCCGGTCTTGTCCAGGCCCAGCTTGACCTTGTCCGGGCGGGCATCGAGGCCACGGTTGTCATCGCCCCAGCTCCAGCCGGCGCGGAACGGATAACGGCTGGTCAGGCCGGTGGACGGATCGAACACGTCCACCCGGTACTCGCCCCACTCCACCGGGAAGTCGAAGGCCACCGCGCTGCCGCCGGCATCGACGGTACGGGTTTCCTTGTTTTCGAAGCGGCGGGTGAAATCGTAGTCCCAGCGGTTGTCGTTGAAGGTCCAGTGGTAGTCGCGCAGCTCGCGCACCAGGGTGATCTTCAGGCCCTTGGCCGGCTGCGGCTTGCCGGCCGCATCCACGCGCATCAGTTCAAACCGCGCGTTGCCGTTGGAATCAGCGCCGTCGTCCGGATTGAACAACGGGCGCACGCCGACCAGTGCGGCGGCCGGCCATACCACCCGCTTCAGGGTGCGGGTGACCGTGCGGCCACCGGTTTCATACAGGCTGCCGGACAGCACCACCGCGATCGGCGCCTTCGCCTTGGTCGCCTCTTCCGGCAACGACACGTCTTCGCGCAGCTGGCCATTGGCCGGCAGCGTGGTGTCGATGACATCCTTGGCTTCGCGCGGCAGCTGCAGGGTCGGGTCGCCGAAGAAGTAGCCCGGCAGGCCCTCCACCGGCTTCTGCTCGGCGGCCACCGCCATGCGCGCGGTGAAGCGGTTGCCGTCGGCCGGGGCACCGTACAGATAGGCGCCGTTGGCCTGCAGGCGCAGGTCTTCCCCCGGCTTCAGCGTCTTCTGCGCGCTGTCCAGGTCCAGCTTCATGCGCTCGGGCAGGAACTCTTCGATGCGCAGGGTCATGCCCTGGATCGCTTCCTTGCTGGCCGGGTCGGTGCGGAACTCCACCTGCCAGCGCCCGGTCGGCGCCTCGGCGGGAATGGTCTGCTCGAAGTTGATGTAGCCCTGTTCGCCCGGCTGCACGCGGGTTTCGCGGAAGGTCTTGCCATCGGGCTGCTTCAGGCGCAGGAACACCGGCTGGCTCTTGATCGGCTTGCCGTCGTTGTCGCGCAGCAGCGCCGACAGGCGCACCGTCTCACCCGGGCGGTACAGGTCGCGGCCCGACCAGGCATAGACATCGAACCAGGCGTTGTCACGGCCGGCCACGGCGAACTCGCTCAGGTCCAGCGCCGGCTGGTTGAAGGGCAGGAAACTGGTGTCCTTGCCGCTGCTGGCCACCAGCACGTGGGTGGCATCCAGGGTGTAGTTCAACAGCGCATTGCCGTTGCTGTCGGTACTGCCCTTCAGCACCACTTCGCCCTTGGCATCGAGCACGCGCAGGTCGATGCCCTTCAGCGATGCACCGTCCTTCAGCGCGGCGGTATGGACGAACAGCTTGTCCTTGTACGCGCGGGTGTGCAGGCCGATGTCGCTGACCGAGAAGAACGCGGTATCGAACTCGCCCTCGTAGTCACCGGTGCGCTTGAGCAGGGCGAAATACAGCCCCGGCTCCTGCAGTTCCTTGATGTCCTGGGTCGGCAGGTAGGTCAGCACCCGCTCGTTCTGCTTGCCGCCCAGGATGAAGCGGTTGACGTAGACCGGTTCGGCCAGCTTGTTGATCGGGCTGCGCTCGTAGTCGCTGCTCAGTTCCCAGCTGCCGCGGCGACCACCGCGCTGGTACTGGCTGAAGAAGGTCGGCAGATCCTTTTCGCGCACGCGCAGGAACTCGACATCGACCTCCGGCACGTTCACCGACACCACCGGCAGGCCGCGGCTGTCCTTGGCCGGCAGCACGCTGCCCTGCGAGGCGAAACCGGCCACCGGCTTCAGCTCGCCGCTGAAGACCTTCTGCTTCAGTTCCTTGCCCAGGCGGCTGCCATCGGCGGCCAGCAGGTCCGGCGAGACCACCAGGCTGAATTCCTTGCCGGCTTCGACGAAGGGATAGCGCAGGGTCAGGCCGTCATCGGACAGGGTCCAGCTGCTGTCATCGTTGCCGACCTTCTCTTCGAAGCGCACCAGCTTGTCGAAGTCCTGGGTGCCGACCAGCGGGCGCGAGAACTCCAGCGCCAGCGACAGGCCTTCACTCTTCTGGTC
>NZ_JBFTNR010000138.1:0-10234 GCF_056665995.1 Stenotrophomonas sp. 05L44_2 | reverse complement strand
CTTCAGGGCCGCCAGGTACAGCAGCTTCAGCACGTACAGGTGCAGCAGATGGAAGAACATCGGCGCTGCGCCGATATCGGCCAGCGGCTGCAGCGCACGCGCCAGCGGCGGCCACTCGTACAGCCGCAACAGCAGCAGGCCCACGCCCAGGGTCAGCAGCAGGAACTGCAGCGAGGGCGGGTACTTGGTGATGTTGAACACGCTCATCCACGTGCGCAGCGTGGTCTGCTGGTACTGCCACGGCGTGTCGCCATAGCCGTTGGCGAAGCGCAGCAGGGCGAAGGCGGCCAGTGCGCCCAGCACGGACCACAGCAGCCGCTGCCGGCGCTGCTGCGGGTCGCTGCCGGCAGCGAACCACGGCGCCATCAGGTAGCCCAGCGCGATCACCCCGATCCACGGCAGCACGGGATAGGAGGTACGCAGGCTCAACGGCCCAGCCTCGATCCAGTCGCGCTGGTGCAGCACCTTCCACAGCACCGCCAGGGCGCCGTCGCCCTGCACCCGTACGCCGTCCAGCAGGTTGTGGCCGACCACCAGCGTCACCGCCAGAACGGCCAGCAGCGGCCGCGGCAGCCACAGCAGGCCGGCCAGCGCGATCATGCTCAGGCCGATCGCCCATATCACCTGCAGGTACACCGTCTCCGGCGGCCACTGGAAGGTCCAGGCGACGTTGACCAGGGTCAGTTCCAGCACCACCAGGAACAGGCCGCGCTTGAGCAGGAAAGCCGCAATGGCACGGCGCGGATCGGCATGGCGCTGGCCGTACAGCCAGGCCGACAGGCCGGTCAGCAGCACGAACACCGGCGCGCACAGGTGGGCCAGCAGGCGGCAGGCGAACAGGGCAGGGGACACGGTTGCCGCGTCCATCGGATCGCTGACCTGATGCTGCAGGAAGAACGTCTCGCGCACGTGGTCGAGCAGCATCAGCAGCATCACGGTGCCGCGCAGCTGGTCGATGGAGGCCAGCCGGGAGGAGGGGAAGGAGGACATGCGGTGGGTGGGTACAGGTCAACCGAAAGTTATAACATATCGTTTACAAGGTGCCCACTCGGGCTTTGCCGCATTAGTTGGCTGGGGGTGCCGCTGCGGGCCCGTGCCTGTTCCAGCTGCAACCCTCATCCTTTGGCACGCTGGACTTGCTGCCCCCTGAACGCTAGCGTGACAGGGATTTTTTGCCAGCAGGGGCTTTCATGAACCATGACGCTGCGCCCAAGCAGCTCACTTTCCGCGCGGTGGTCCTGGCCATCGTGCTGGCGGTGGTGCTGTCGGCCGCAAACGCCTACCTCGGTCTGTTCGCAGGCCTGACCATCGCCACCGCGATTCCCGCCGCGGTCATTTCCATGGGCGTGCTGCGCCTGCTGGGGGGCGGTTCGATACTTGAGAACAACATCGTGCAGACCGGCGCTTCGGCCGGTTCGTCGATCGCCGCCGGTGTGATCTTCACCATCCCCGCGCTGGTGATCATGGGCTACTGGCCGGACTTCAAGTACTGGTGGGTGCTGGGCATCGCCGGTCTCGGTGGCCTGCTGGGCGTGCTGTTCTCGGTGCCGCTGCGCCGTTCGATGATCGTCGAAGATCCGCTTCCGTTCCCGGAAGGCAAGGCTGCGGCCGAAGTGCTCAAGGCCGGTGAGAACCCCGGCCCGGGCCTGAAGATCCTCGGCCTGTCGGCGGTGATCGGTGCGTTCGTGAAGCTGGCCGCGGAAAGCGGCATGCGCCTGATCCCAGACGCCTGGGCCACCTCGGCCTATGTCGGCAGCTCCAAGGTCACCGCCTTCATCGGCACCAACCTGTCGCCCGCACTGCTGGGCGTGGGCTACATCGTCGGCCTCAACGTCGGCATCGTGGTGGTGTCCGGCTCGATCCTGACCTGGCACATCGCCATCCCGATCTACCAGGCGTTCTTCATGAACACCGATCCGGCGCTGGCCGCCTCGATCGCCACCGCCTCGTCCACCGAAGCGGCGTTCGCCATCTGGGGTGCGAAGATGCGCTACCTCGGTGTCGGCGCGATGCTGATCGGCGGCATCTGGACCCTGATCTCGCTGCGCAAGTCGCTGCTCAACGGCGTCAAGAGTGGCTTTGCGGCCGCGCGCAAGAGCGGTGGCCCGGTGCTGGCGCACACCGAGCGCGACCTGCCGATGAAGTGGATGCTGGTGGCGCTGGTGGTGTTCACCCTGCCGCTGCTGGCGCTGTACCAAGCCATCGTCGGCCAGTGGCACGTGTCGATCCCGATGACCCTCATCATGATCGTCGCCGGCTTCCTGTTCGTTTCGGTGTCGGCCTACCTGGCCGGCCTGATCGGTTCGTCCAACAACCCGGTCTCGGGCATCACCATCTCCACCATCCTGTTCGCTTCGGCGGTGCTGGTGCTGCTGCTGGGCAAGGATGGCCTGCAGCCGGTCGGTGCCTTCGGTGCGCCGCTGGGTGCGGTGGCCGCGATCATGATCGGCGCGGTGGTGTGCTGTGCCGCCGCCGTCGGTGGCGACAACCTGCAGGACCTCAAGGCCGGCTACATCGTCGGCGCCACCCCGTGGAAGCAGCAGCTGATGCTGGGCATCGGCGCGTTCTCGTGCGCGCTGATCATGGCCCCGGTGCTGAACCTGCTGGCCACCGCCTACGGCATCGGCGTCAAGTCCGAGCTGCACCCGAATGCGCTGGCCGCACCGCAGGCCAACCTGATGGCGTCGGTGGCCAAGGGCCTGTTCGGTGGCGAGCTGCCGTGGACCTTCATCGGCATCGGTGCCGTGGTCGGTGCCGCCATCATCGCGTTCGACAGCTGGCTGAAGTCGCGCAACTCGCGTTTCCGCGTGCCGGTGCTGGCCGCGGCGATCGGYATCTACCTGCCGCTGGAACTGATGGTGCCGATCTTCCTCGGTGGCCTGATCTCCTATCTGGTCGAACGCTTCCACAAGGTGCGCGCCGATGACGAAGAGGGCCGCGACCGCGTGCACAAGCCGGGCGTGCTGTTCGCTGCCGGCCTGATCACCGGYGAGGCGCTGATGGGTATCGCCATCGCCGTGCCGATCGTGGTCAGCAGCCGTGCGTGCCGGCCAGCGGCCGGCACTACCGGTGTCCCAAGCAAACCGCGCTACGGCGCGGTTTGCTTTTTCTGGCGGCAGCTCAGCCACGGCCATGACCGATGGCCTTGGCAGGCCCGGCCGCGCAGGCCTACCATCGGTTTTTTGCCGTCCTGCGGAGACCCCGATGAAACTGCGTCATGCCCTGTTGCCACTGAGCCTGCTGGCTGCCCTGCCCAGCGTCGCCGCTGCCCGTGGCCTGGAAGTCCGCGACATGGTGGCCATGGACCGCGTCTCCGCGCCGGTATTGACCGCCGACGGCGGCACCGTGGTGTTCGCCAAGCGCAGCACCGATGCCAACCTCAAGGCCAGCACCGCACTGTTCGCGCGCAACCTGCGCACCCGCGACGCGGCACCGCCGAAGCAGATCACGCCGTCTGGCTGGAACGTCAACTCCGCATCGCTGTCGGCCGATGGCCAGACCGTGTACTTCCTCAGCGCCAAGAACGGCAGCCAGCAGCTGTACGCACAGCCGATCAGTGGCGGCGCCCCGCGCCAGCTGACCGACTTCCCGGTGGACGTGGACAGCTACCACGTGTCGCCGCAGGACGACCGCGTGCTGTTCAGCGCCGGCGTGTTCCAGGCCTGTGCCTCGGACCTGGCCTGCACCGAAAAGAAGCTGAAGGACGTGGAAGGCGCCAAGGCCAGCGGCAAGGTCTTCGATTCGCTGTTCGTGCGCCACTGGGATACCTGGAACGACGGCCGCCGCAACACCCTGTTCGTCGCCCCGTTGCCGGCAGCCAAGGCCGGTGCGGTCAAGGGCGCTTCGGCGCTGAGCGCGACCATCGACGGCGACGCTCCGTCCAAGCCGTTCGGTGGCAATGACGATTTCGCCTGGTCGCCGGATGGCAGCAGCGTGGTCGCCAGCATCCGCGTGGCCGGCAAGCAGGAGCCGTGGTCGACCAACTTCGACCTGTACCGCTTCGATGCCGCCGGCAAGCAGGCGCCGGTCAACCTGACCGCGTCCAACCCGGCCTGGGATGCCGGCCCGGTGTTCAGCGCCGACGGCAAGACCCTGTTCTACCGCGCGATGAAGCGCCCAGGCTTCGAGGCGGACCGCTTCGGCCTGATGGCGATGGACCTGGCCAGCGGCAAGACGCGCGAGATCGCGCCGCAGTGGGACCGTTCGGCCGGCGGCATCACCCTGTCCGCCGACGGCGCCAGCATCTACACCACCGCCGACGACCTCGGCGAACACCCGCTGTTCCAGATCGACGTGGCCAGCGGCAAGGCCACCAAGCTGATCGGCGATGGCAGCGTCACCGCCGTCGACGTGGCCGGCAACAGCGTGGCCATCACCCGCAACAGCCTGAAGAGCAACGACCAGGTGCTGGTCGGCCTGCTGCCGGCCGCTGGCGAGCCGATCGGCGCGCTGCGCGCACTGACCCCGGCCGCTGGCGAAGTGCTGAAGGATGTGAGCTTCGGCGACTACGAGCAGTTCGAGTTCAAGGGCTGGAACAACGACACCGTGCACGGCTATGTGGTCAAGCCGCACAACTACCAGGAAGGCAAGTCCTACCCGGTTGCGTTCCTGATCCATGGCGGCCCGCAGGGCAGCTTCGGCAATGGCTGGAGCTACCGCTGGAACCCGCAGACGTACGCAGGCCAGGGCTACGCTGTGGTGATGATCGACTTCCACGGCTCCACCGGTTACGGCCAGGCCTTCACCGATGCGATCAGCCAGCACTGGGGTGACCGTCCGCTGGAAGACCYGCAGAAGGGCTGGAGCGCGGCGCTGAAGAAGTACGACTTCCTCAACGGTGACAAGGCCTGCGCACTGGGTGCCAGCTACGGCGGTTTCATGGTCAACTGGATCGCCGGCAACTGGAACAGCCCGTTCAAGTGCCTGGTCAACCATGACGGTGTGTTCGACCAGCGCATGATGGGCTATGCCACCGAAGAACTGTGGTTCACCGAGTGGGAGCAGGGCGGTACCCCGTACCAGAAGGCGGCGAACTACGAGAAGTTCAACCCGGTCAACCACGTGGCTGACTGGAAGAAGCCGATCCTGGTGATCCACGGCCAGCAGGACTTCCGCATTCCGGTCGAGCAGGGCCTGGCTGCCTTCACCGCGGCCCAGCGCCAGGGCATCGAGTCGAAGTTCCTGTACTTCCCGGACGAGAACCACTGGGTGCTGAAGCCGAACAACAGCATCCTGTGGCATGACACCGTCAACGCCTGGCTGAAGCAGCACATCGGCGAGTAAGCGATACCGGCGCCGCCCTTGTGGCGGCGCCCGGCTTTCCGGTAGTGCCGGCCGCTGGCCGGCAACTGCACGTTGCGACCTACCTACATGGGGTTGCCGGCCAGCGGCCGGTACTACCAGGATGCCTGCATGCCCTCGACTGCCCTGATCCAGAACGACATCGTCGTCTTCGGCCTGATCGCCGCCACCCTTGGCGCCGTGTTCTGGACCGCTTCGCGCGAGCAGGGCCTGTGGAAGCGCTTCTATACCTTCGTGCCGGCGCTGCTGCTGTGCTATCTGCTGCCGGGCATCTACAACACGTTCGGCCTGATCGACGGGCAGAACACCAAGCTGTACAACCCGGTCGCGCGTGACATCCTGCTGCCGGCGGCGCTGATCCTGCTGACCCTGGCGGTGGACATCAAGGGCATCCTGCGGCTGGGGCCCAAGCTGGTGCTGATGTACCTGGGCGCCTCGGCCAGCATCATGCTGGGTGCGGTGGTCGCGTTCCTGGTCATGCGTGCCATCCATCCGGACACCGTCGCCGGCGATACCTGGGCCGGCATGGCGGCGCTGGCCGGCAGCTGGATCGGCGGCGGTGCCAACATGCTGGCCATGCGCGAAGTGTTCGATGTCAACGCGACCACGTTCGGCCAGTTCGCGGTGGTCGATGTGGGTGTCGGCTACGTGTGGATGGCGGCGTTGATCTTCATGGCTGGGCGCGCGGCGAAGATCGATGCACGCAGCGGTGCCGATACCTCCGCCATCGACGAGCTGAAGGAGCGCATCGCACGCTTCCAGGCCGAGCATGAGCGCATTCCCAGCCTGACCGATCTGATGCTGATCGTGGCCGTGGCCTTCGGTGGCGTCGGCCTGGCCCACGCCATCGGCGCGCCGCTGGCGGCTTGGTTCAAGGTCCACGTCAGCTGGGCATCGCAGTTCAGCCTGGACGCGCCGTTCGTGTGGGTGGTGGTGCTGTCGACCACGCTCGGCCTGGGCCTCAGCTTCACCCGTGCACGTACGCTGGAAGGCGCGGGCGCCTCGCGCCTGGGCTCGCTGCTGCTGTACTTCCTGATCGCCTGCATCGGCATGCAGATGGATCTGCTGGCGTTGCTGGATCGCCCGTGGCTGTTCCTGCTCGGCATCATCTGGATCAGCGTGCACATCGTGCTGCTGTGGTGCCTGGGCAAGCTGTTGAAGGTGCCGTTCTTCTACTTCGCCATCGGTTCGCAGTCGAACATCGGCGGCCCGGCCTCTGCACCGGTGGTGGCCGCTGCGTTCCATCCGGCGTTGGCGCCGGTAGGCGTGCTGCTGGGCACGATGGGCTATGCCACCGGCACCTATCTGGCGTATGTGGTCGGCATCACCCTGCGCGCGCTGGCCACGTGACCCACGGTGGCGCCGGGCCATGCCCGGCGAACCGCATCGCGGCGGCAGATGTGCATGCCGCCGGGCATGGCCCGGCGCTACCGACGCGTTACGCCACCGGCAAGCCGCGTTCGATCAGCCACGCCTTTGCGTCTTCGGCGTCCTGTTCAAACCACGCCTTCGTCGACCCCAATCGATACGTATACCCCCACGCATCCATGTCGGCCATCAGCCGCTCACTGCCGACACCGGGCAGGTGCCCGGCCAGCACGATCTGCAGGTAGCAGGTGGCGTCTTCTTCGGGCACCGAATCGGTGGCGTCGGTATGCACCTGCGCGCGCCGCTCCGGTGGCAGCACGATCAGGTGGCAGGCTTCGTGCAGCATCGAATGCACCGGCGTGTCATCGCGCACGTAGACGTCGCTGGCGATGATGCCCGCCTCGGGCTCGCCCCAGTAACTGCCCGGGATCGGCTCGCCGGCCGCAACGTGATGCAGGCGCAGCTCATGTGCAGCGAGCAGGCGCTGGGCATCGGCGAAGGCGATGTCGCCGACGCGGGTAACGTTCGGTTCGGGCGTGGTATCAGTCATGCGGGTCAGGCAGCCCCGCCCATGCAGGCACGGGCGGGGCAGGGGGGTCAGGGTTTGTCCGGGCCTTCAGGCAGCGCCACGGAGATGTCCAGCACGTCGTGCTGGCCATCCTTGACCAGGTCCACCTTCACTGCATCGACGTCGATGTTGACGTACTTCTTGATCACTTCCAGCAGCTCGCGCTGCAGCAGCGGCAGGTAGTCGGGACCGCCACGGTGGCTGCGCTCCTGCGCGATGATGATCTGCAGGCGGTTCTTGGCGGTTTCGGCGGTGGTCTTCTTCGCTTTGAGGAAATCAAACAGGCCCATGCTTACCCTCCGAACAGCTTGCTGAAGAAGCCCTTCTTCTCGACGTTGGTGAAGCGCATCGGGCGTTCTTCGCCGAGGATGCGTGCGACGGCGTCGTCATAGGCCTGGCCGGCAGCGGATTCGCCATCCAGGATGACCGGCTCGCCCTTGTTGGAGGCATTGAGCACGTCGCCCGATTCGGGGATCACGCCGATCGCCTTCAGGCCAAGGACCTCCTCGACGTCGGCGATGCTGAGCATCTCGCCGCTTTCCACGCGCACCGGGGTGTAGCGGGTCAGCAGCAGGAAGGCCGGCACGTCCTGGCCGGATTCGGCCTTGTGGGTCTTCGAATCGAGCAGGCCGATGATGCGGTCCGAGTCGCGTACCGAGGACACTTCCGGGTTCACCACCACCACCGCACGGTCGGCGAAGTACATCGCCAGGAAGGCGCCCTTCTCGATGCCGGCCGGGGAGTCGCAGATGATGTAGTCGAAGCCGTCGGCGGCCAGGTCCTTCAGGACCTTGCCCACGCCTTCCTGGGTCAGTGCATCCTTGTCGCGCGTCTGCGAGGCAGCCAGCACGAACAGGTTGTCGAAGCGCTTGTCCTTGATCAGGGCCTGCTTGAGGGTGGCTTCGCCGTGCACGACATTCACGAAGTCGTACACCACGCGGCGTTCGCAGCCCATGATCAGGTCGAGGTTGCGCAGGCCGACGTCGAAGTCGATCACCGCCACCTTCTTGCCACGCCTTGCCAGGCCGCAGGCCAGGCTTGCGCTGGAAGTGGTCTTGCCGACGCCGCCCTTGCCGGAGGTGACTACGATGATTTCAGCCAAAGGACTTCTCCTGATGATTCTGTTTGAGGTGCTGCATCAGTCCAGCGCAGCGATCTTGATCTGGTCCTGTTCCAGCCACACCTGCACGGCTTTGCCGCGCAGGGTTTCCGGTACATCGTCCAGTACCTTGTAGTGGCCTGCAATGGCGACCAGTTCCGCATGGAAATCACGGCAGAAAATGCGTGCCGCGGTGTTGCCCTGGGCCCCTGCCAGCGCACGGCCGCGCAGGGTTCCGTAGATATGGATGCTGCCATCGGCGATGACCTCGGCGCCGGCGCCGACGGTGGCCATCACGGTCAGGTCGCAGTTTTCCGCATACAGCTGCTGCCCCGAACGCACGTTGCCCAGCTGCATGCGGCCCGGCTGTGGCGCGGCGGCATCGGCAGCCTTGCCCATCGGCGTGGCCGGAGCCGGAGCCGGCGCGGCCTTCGCTTCGGCGCGTGCGGCACGGCGCGGCTCCGGTGCGGCTGCCGGCGGCGGGGCGGGTTCTGCCTCGGCGCGCTCGTACTGGGCGCGGAACTTGGCCAGCAGCGGCAGGCCGAGCTGCTGCGAGAGCAGGTCGACCGCACTGGTGCCATAGGCCAATGCCACCGGCAGTACGCCAGCACCGCGCAGGCCATCGACCAGCGCCTGCGCCGTTGCCACGTCGGGCACCTGGCTGAGGCCGCCGAAGTCCAKGATCACCGCTGCACGGCCGAACAGCTTCGGTGCACGGCTTACCCGTTCCTGCATTTCCTGCACGAGGCGTTCAACATCGAGGGTGCGGATGCGCAGGTTGGCGATGCCCACCTGGCCGATCTTCAGTTCACCGGCCTGTTCGTAATCGAAATTCACTGCCACGCTCAGGTCCCCGTCGACCGCTGTGCCTGCGCCGGCAGCTGCCGGTCGCGCGCCCATGCAACATCAGGCAGCTTGCCGCCATAGGTTTCATTCACCCACGGGAAGCTGCACAGTTCCTTGGCCAGCATGCTGGCGCGCACGTCCACCTGCGGCATGGTGTTCTGGCCCAGCTCGCGGAAGCCGAAGCTGCCGTGGAACAGCAGGGCGGCATCGGCGCCATGGTCCAGGAACACTTCACAGGTCATCTGCGGGTAGCGCAGCTCGGCGAAGCTCTGGGCGTCGGCATAGAACGCACGGCCGACGCCACCACCGCGACGGCGGCTGGCGACCACGATGCGGTCGATATAGAAGAAGGGGGTGTCCAGGTGCTGCTTGAACCAGGCGAAATTGCTGCTGTCGTGCTGGCTGTCGCTGCCGAAGCCGATCAGGAAGCCGGCCAGGTTGCCGTCGCGCTCGGCGACGCGGAAATATTCAGCGGTTGCATAGAACAGGCGCAGGCGCTCTGCATCCAGGGGAAGGATGGCCAGGCCAGCATTGTTGTTCAAAGCCAGGACGGAATCGAGCTCGTGCTCGCGCACGTCGCGGATGACAATCGACATTGTGACTCCGTGGGGTAACGCGGTTGGTCCCATGTACGGACCCTGCGCATGATTATTGCATGCCCGGGGTGGGCTGCGGCATGAACAGGGGACCGCACCGAACATGACTTTATGCCCTTGGGCCCTGACGCGCACAGGCTACGATGGGCCATGCTGGCCCGACTCAACCACAATGCGATGCTGCGCTACTCCGGGTTGTTCACCTGGGGCACCGTCGGCCTTTGGCTTGCGATCTACCTGATCGATCCGGTGTCGCTGACACTGGAAAGCCTGGACGGCGAGGCCGGCTTCCGGATCATTCCCTGGGCCTCGGCCTACCTGGCCTTCGGCTTCGTGTACTGGGTGCTGACGCGCTCGCTGGGCGAAAGCCGGCCCGGCTTCTTCGACCATGCCGCGCTGATCCTGCTGACGGCCTGCGCGATCGGCGTGAGCTATTTCTCCGGCACCGCACTGGGC
>NZ_JBFTNR010000137.1:0-7212 GCF_056665995.1 Stenotrophomonas sp. 05L44_2 | reverse complement strand
GGGCGCAGCCCTGCCGAACACCCCCGCCTACATTCTGCTTACGAACGACTGACATTGTGCTCATGGTGCATGGGCCACGCTGTAGCTCGGTGTTTACAGCGAGGATGCATGGTGGTCTGGCAACAGCTGCAGCAGTACCTGTGGCCGATCGGCAGCGCCCTGGTGGTTGGCGGCCTGGGGGCTTGGGCCGTACTGGCCCTGTACCGTCGCCTTCGCGGGCGTGACCGGCGCCGTGCGCGCATTGGCCGGGTGATCGGACCGCCGCTGGCTCTTGCACTGCCCGTGCTGTTGCTGGTTCCGGCGCTGCAGACCACGCCATTGCCGGAACACACGCTCGATCAACTGCTGCGCGTGCTGCACATCGCCCTGACTGCCTGCTTCATCTGGTTGCTGGTGCGCGGCGTTGCGGCGGGTGAGCGGGCGATCCTGCGCAGCCACCCGATCGATGTGTCGGACAACCTTGAAGCGCGCCGCATCCAGACCCAGACGCGAGTGCTCAGCCGCGTGCTGATGGGCGGCATCATCGTGCTCGGTGCTTCGCTGGTGCTGCTGACCTTCCCGATGGTGCAGAAGATCGGCACCGCACTGTTGGCGTCGGCGGGCCTGATCGGCCTGGTGGCGGGTATCGCCGCCAAACCGGTGTTCGGCAATCTGATCGCGGGCCTGCAGATTGCGGTGACCCAGCCGATCCGGCTCGATGATGTGGTGATCGTCGAGGGCGAATGGGGGCGCATCGAAGAGATCGGCAGCAGCTACGTGGTGGTGCGCATCTGGGATGAGCGGCGGATGGTGGTGCCGTTGACCTGGTTCATCGAGCACCCGTTCCAGAACTGGACACGACGCAGTGCCGACCTGCTGGGTACGGCCTTTCTGTGGCTGGACTACCGTGCGCCGATCGCGGCGATACGTGCCGAGCTGGAACGCATCTGCCAGGGCCAGCCGCTGTGGGATGGACGGGTGTGCGTGACGCAGGTGACCGAGACCAGCGAGCGCGCGATCCAGGTGCGGCTGCTGGTCAGCGCGCGCAGTTCCGGTGATGCATTCGACCTGCGCTGCCTGGTGCGCGAACGCATGCTGGATTTCCTCGCACGCGAACATCCGCAATCGTTGCCGCAGGTGCGCGCGCGCCTGCAGCGGGACGATGAGCTGGATATGCCGCGGATGCGGCGTGCAGGCAGCGCCGATGTGCGTTCACCCGGTGCGGAGGATGGTGAGGCGGCCATCGCGCCGGCGGAGCCGCGCCCGGAATGGTAGCGCCGGGCCATGCCCGGCGGATTGCAGAGTGCCGCTGCGCTCGCCGGCACGGCCCGGCGCTACCATCCATTGGGTCAGGGGTCGCCGGATTCGATCAAGGTATCGGTATCGAAGTGCGGTGGGCGCCGGGCGCGCGTGCGCTGCTCATACGCGTAGGCCATCTCGATCAACTTCGGCTCGCTCCAGGCCGTGCCCATGAACAACAGCCCCGCAGGCAGGCCATCGATCTGGCCCATCGGCACGCTCAGGCTGGGGTAGCCGGCGACGGCGGCGACGCTGTAGCTCTCGCCGGGGAAGTCATCGCCGGTGCTGCGCAGGGGCCAGGCCACACCGGTCGTCGGTGCGACCAGCGCATCCAGCTTCTGCGATGCCAGCACGGCGTCGATGCCTTCCGGGCCCGCCAGTCGCCGCGCATCGCTGCGCGCGCGGATGTAGACGGGATCGCCCAGGCCTGGAGTCGCCTGGGCTTCCTGCAGCAGCTCCTGGCCGAACAGGCCCAGTTCCTGGCCTTTGTGCGCCTCGTTGAAGGCGATCAGCCCGGCCAGGCTGCGCAGTGGCGCCTGGTAGGTGTTGAGGTAGCGCTCCAGACCCGCCTTGAATTCGTACAGCAGGACGATGCGCTCGGCATCGGCCCAGGCGCCCTGGTTGGGTAATTCCACCGGTACCACCACGGCGCCGGCTCGGCGCAGTTCAGCGACAGCCTGTTCAACCAGCGGTGGCATCCCGCGATATTTCAGCAATGGTGTCTGCAGCAGGCCGATGCGCTTGCCGCGCAGGCCCTGYGGATCCAGCCGTGCGGTGTAGTCGTAGACTGCGCGGCCGGGCATGGTCGCAGTGGCGGGATCGGCGTCATCGCGGCCAGCGATGGCGGTCAGCACGGCGGCGGCGTCGGCGACGCTGCGGGTCATCGGGCCCGCGGTGTCCTGGCTGAAGGAGATCGGGATGATGCCTTCGCGGCTGACCAGGCCGACGGTCGGTTTCAGGCCGACCACGCCGTTGATCGCTGCGGGGCAGACGATGCTGCCATCGGTTTCAGTGCCGATGGCCACGCTGGCCAGGTTGGCGGCCACGGCCACCGCGCTGCCGCTGCTGGAGCCGCAGGGTGAATGACTGAGGCGGTAGGGATTGCGGGTCTGGCCGCCGCGCGCGCTCCAGCCGGAGATGGAGTCGTTGCCGCGGAAGTTGGCCCACTCGCTGAGGTTGGTCTTGCCCAGCACCACTGCGCCCGCTTCGCGCAGGCGGCGGACTAGGTAGGCATCGCCAGGGCGGAAGCCCTGCAGGGCCAGCGAGCCGGCACTGGTGGCCATCGGTGCGGCGTTGATGTTGTCCTTCAGCAGGATCGGGATGCCATGCAGGGGGCCGCGCAGGCGGCCGGCACGGCGCTCCTGGTCGCGCTGTGCGGCTTCCTTGAGGGCATCGGGGTTGAGTTCGATCACCGCGCGCAGGCGTGGCCCGGTGCGGTCCAGGGCGGCGATGCGCTTGAGGTAGGCGCCGGTCAGGGTGACGCTGTCGAGCTCACCGGCGACCATCCGCGCCTGCAGGTCGGAGACTTCGGTCTCGGCGTAGGGGAAAGGCATAGAACTGTTGCCGGGTTCACCGGCATGCGCGGTGGACGCGGCCGGGCTGCAGCCAGCAGCGAGCCCCGCAGGCAACGCGGTGATCAGGAAGGACAGGAGGGGCGGCAAGGACAGGCGCATGGGGCAGCTTCGACGGCTCCGATCCCCAGTGTAGCGGCTGCTCAGCGACGGCGCTTGCGCAGGTCGCGCGCCAGCACGTAGACGACGATCAGGTTGATCGCCAGCACCGTCCACGAGGCCCAGCCGGGATGGCGGACGATCGCGTAGATGTCGAAGGGCAGATAGATGGAGGCGGTCAGGCAGCCCAGCCAGGAAGCCCATGCCTTGGCTTTCCAGAGGCCCCAGGCCTCGACCAGGTGCAGCAGGCCGTAGCCGATCATCGCCGCCGCAGCCAGGTGCACCGCGTCGGGACTGATTGCATTCAACAGCGAGGGCAGGGTGCCGTGATCCGGGTCCAGGCTGAAACGCCGGATCAGGGCATTGACGCCGTCGCGAAGCGGCTGCGGGCCGAGGATTTCCAGCCCGGTGGCCGCCAACAACGCCAGCATCGCCTTGCTCGCTTCGAGCAAGGCGATGACATGGAGGCCCGGATGCCGGTGTGGATCCGGGTTGTAGCCGTTCTGGCTCACGGTTCGCTGGATCAGCCGCCGCGCGAGTTCTTCTTGCGGTCGCTTTCGGTCAGGAACTTCTTGCGCAGACGGATCTCCTTCGGGGTGATCTCGACCAGCTCGTCGTCTTCGATGAAGTCCAGGGCCTGTTCCAGCGAGTACTTGATCGCCGGGGTCAGCTGGATCGCATCGTCCTTGCCCGAAGCGCGCATGTTGGTCAGCGGCTTGGTCTTGATCGCGTTGACGGTCAGGTCGTTGTCCTTGGAGTGGATGCCGACCAGCTGACCTTCATACACGTTGTCGCCTTCAGCAGCGAACAGCTTGCCGCGTTCCTGCAGCGGGCCCAGCGAGTACGCGGGGGTGGTGCCCGGCGCATTGGCGATCATCACACCGTTGATGCGCTTGGCGATGGCGCCCTGTTCCTTCGGACCGTAATGGTCGAACACGTGGAACAGCAGGCCCGAGCCCTGGGTGAGGGTCTTGAACTCGTTCTGGAARCCGATCAGGCCACGGGCCGGGATCWGGTATTCCAGGCGGACACGGCCCTTGCCGTCCGATTCCATGTTCTTCAGCTGGCCCTTGCGGGTGCCCAGCTTTTCCATCACGCCGCCCTGGTGGACTTCTTCGATGTCCACCACCAGCTGCTCGATCGGCTCCATGGCCTGGCCGTCGATCTGCTTGATGATCACTTCCGGGCGCGACACGGCCAGCTCGTAGCCTTCACGACGCATGTTCTCGATCAGCACCGACAGGTGCAGTTCGCCACGGCCGGAGACCAGGAACTTGTCGGCGTCTTCCAGCTGTTCGACCTTCAGGGCCACGTTGTGGACCTGCTCGCGGTCCAGGCGGTCCTTGATCTGGCGGCTGGTCAGGAACTTGCCACCGGACAGGTCCTTGTTGCCGGCGAACGGCGAGTTGTTGACCTGGAAGGTCATCGAGATGGTCGGCTCGTCGACGGTCAGTGCCGGCAGGGCTTCCGGGGTTTCCGGGTGGCACAGGGTGTCGGAGATGGTCAGCTCCGGAATACCGGAGATGGCGACGATGTCACCGGCTTCGGCGGTGTCCTGCTCGATGCGCTCCAGGCCCAGGAAGCCCAGCACCTGGGCAACCTTGCCGTTGCGCTTCTTGCCTTCACGGTCGATCACCGCGACCTGCATGTTCTTCTTCAGGGTGCCGCGCTGGATGCGGCCGATGCCGATCACGCCCACGAAGTTGTTGTAGTCCAGCTGGCTGATGCGCATCTGGAACGGACCTTCCGGGTCCACTTCCGGCTTCGGCGCGTGCTGCATGATCGCTTCGTACAGCGGGGTCATGTCGCCGTCGCGCACGGTGTCTTCCAGGCCGGCGTAGCCGTTCAGGGCCGAGGCGTAGACGATCGGGAAGTCCAGCTGCTCATTGGTGGCGCCGAGCTTGTCGAACAGGTCGAAGACCTGGTCGATCACCCACTCCGGACGCGAGCCCGGACGGTCGACCTTGTTGACCACGACGATCGGCTTGAAGCCCATCGCGAAGGCCTTCTGGGTGACGAAGCGGGTCTGCGGCATCGGGCCGTCCATCGCGTCGACCAGGATCAGCACGGTGTCGACCATSGACAGCACGCGYTCGACYTCRCCGCCGAAGTCSGCGTGTCCSGGGGTGTCGACGATGTTGATCCGGTTCTTGATACCGGTCTTCTTGTCTTCCCAGGTGATGGCGGTGTTCTTGGCCAGGATGGTGATGCCGCGTTCCTTTTCCTGGTCGTTGCTGTCCATCACGCGCTCGGCGAGGACGGTACGCTCGGACAGGGTGCCGGACTGCTTCAGCAGCTGGTCGACCAGGGTGGTCTTGCCATGGTCGACGTGAGCGACGATGGCGATGTTGCGAAGGTTTTCGATGGACATACGAAAGGGGGCCAGTCGGCGCCGGATTTGGAAAAAGAAGTCCAACATTATACGTCGAACTTGACGATTGGCGAAAACCTGGATTTCAGGACCGCTGAGGCCCCCATTCAGCCTGCCCCCCGGCGCTGCCCGTCCGCAGGCTGAAGACCCTGTCTGCGCACATGGTCGAAGCCGCCCATGCCACGGGGGAGGTGTATCCTTATGGGGCTGATTACACACCCCGCATCCCAAGGATCTGCATGTCCCTCATCGCCACTTTCGACACCACCCAGGGCCCGATCAAGGTCGAGCTGTTCGCCGACAAGGCGCCGCTGACGGTCGCCAACTTCGTGAACCTGGTCAAGCGCGGCTTCTATGACGGCCTGATCTTCCACCGCGTGATCCCCGATTTCATGATCCAGGGCGGCTGCCCGCAGGGTCGTGGCACCGGCGGCCCGGGCTACAAGTTCGAAGACGAGAAGAATGGTGTGAAGCACCAGATCGGCTCGCTGTCGATGGCCAACGCCGGCCCGRRCACCAAYGGCAGCCAGTTCTTCATCACCCACATCAAGACCGATTGGCTGGACGGCAAGCACACSGTGTTCGGCMAGGTSCTGGAAGGCCAGGCGATCGTYGATTCGGTCAAGCAGGGCGACGTGATCCATTCGATCACCCTGGAAGGCGACACCGACGCYSTGCTCGCCGCCCAGGCAGAGCGCGTGGGTGAGTGGAACAAGATCCTCGCCGCCTGATCCAATACCCGGACGGCCCCCTGCAGAGGGGGCCGTTTCCATGTTGCGGCCGCCCCGCCAGGCCTGTCCCCGCCCGCGCGGCCATCTCCCACAACGCTACTTAGCTTCTTAGCAGAGGAAATCCCCATGAAAGCACCTGTTCGTGTTGCCGTGACCGGCGCCGCCGGCCAGATCGGCTACGCCCTGCTGTTCCGTATCGCCTCCGGTGAAATGCTGGGCAAGGACCAGCCGGTCATCCTGCAGCTGCTGGAGCTGCCGGTCGACAAGGCCCAGGCCGCCCTGAAGGGCGTGATGATGGAGCTGGAAGACTGCGCGTTCCCGCTGCTGGCCGGCATGGTCGGTACCGACGACGCTGAAGTCGCCTTCAAGGACGCCGACATCGCCCTGCTGGTCGGCGCACGTCCGCGCGGTCCGGGCATGGAGCGCAAGGATCTGCTGCTGGAAAACGCGAAGATCTTCACCGCCCAGGGCGCCGCACTGAACAAGGTCGCCAAGCGTGACGTGAAGGTSCTGGTSGTCGGCAACCCSGCCAACACCAACGCCTACATCGCCATGAAGTCGGCGCCGGACCTGAACCCGCGCAACTTCACCGCCATGCTGCGCCTGGACCACAACCGTGCGCTGAGCCAGCTGTCGACCAAGCTCGGCAAGCCGGTCGCCGGCATGGAGAAGCTGGTGGTGTGGGGTAACCACAGCCCGACCATGTACCCGGACTACCGTTTCGCCACCGCCGATGGTGCGTCGATCGCCGATGCGATCAACGACCAGGAGTGGAATGCCAACACCTTCATCCCGACCGTCGGCAAGCGCGGCGCGGCGATCATCGAAGCCCGCGGCTCGTCCTCGGCMGCTTCGGCSGCCAACGCMGCSATCGACCACGTSCGTGACTGGGTSCTGGGCAGCAACGGCAAGTGGGTCACSATGGGCGTGCCGTCCGACGGTTCCTACGGCATTCCGGAAGGCGTGATCTTCGGCTTCGCGGTCACCACCGAGAACGGCGAGTACACCCTGGTCAAGGATCTGCCGGTCGACGACTTCAGCCAGAAGTACATCGACAAGACCCTGGCCGAGCTGGAAGAAGAGCGCGCCGGCGTCGCCCACCTGCTGGGTTGATGCGGTCGGTGCCGGCACCCTGCCGGCACCTTTCCATCAGGATAGGTAC
>NZ_JBFTNR010000136.1:0-7213 GCF_056665995.1 Stenotrophomonas sp. 05L44_2 | reverse complement strand
GATCATACCCATAGCCCCCGCGCAACGCTGTGTGCACGGCTGCAACAGTTCGTGGTGCCGATGTGGCCGGAAACAGGCTGTTGCAGCGATGGCTGCAGCCCTGTGTGACAATCGGCACAGGACAGGGGGTTCAGGATGAAGAGCGGCTGGCGCCGGTGGTGCCAAGGCATTGCAGGAGCAGGTCTGGTGCTGTTGGCGCTTTCGGCTGCAGCGGCGACCTTGGACATGGCCGGTGAAACACCGCGCCTGCGCCGTTTCGGCGCGGCCGAGGGATTGCCCTCGCGCATGGTGGTGGCGCTGGCCGAAGACCGACAGGGCCGCGTGTGGGCCGCCACCGACGGCGGCCTGGCCCGCTATGACGGCGGTGAGCTGCGGGTCTGGCAGCACGACCCGGCACAACCGGATTCGCTGCCCGGCAACGAGATCGAAACCCTGCTGGTCGACCCGCTCGACCGGGTATGGGTGGGCATCAACGGCAAGGGGCTGGCCCGGCTGGATGCCGACCGCGAACGTTTCAAGACCTTCGATTCCGTCACTGAAGGGTGCCAGGGACAGTTCTGGACACTGGCCTACGCCGAGGATGCGCTATGGGTCGGCAGCAGCAGCCATGGGGTCTGCCGGGTCGGCGAAGATGGCTCGCTGCGCCATTTCCAGCATGATCGGGCGCAGCCCGGCGGTCTGCCGAGTGACACCGTCTTCAGCAGTCTGGTGGATGCGCAGGGACGGCTGTGGGTGGGCACCGAAGCCGGTGTGGCGCGCTGGAACGGCCACGCCTTCGAAGCCGTGGCGCCGCGCGAACTGGCGGCGGTGAGCGTGCTGCGGCTGAGCCGCGATGCCGATGGCGCGATCTGGGTCGGTACGCAGAACGACGGCCTGTACCGCATCGATGCGCAGGATCGGGTGACGCGACCGGCCTGGGCCGACAGTGCCCGCCTGCGCTCGGCACTGGTCCTGGCCGACAGCCACGGAGGCTACTGGGCGGGAACTTCCGATGGCCTGCTGCGTGGTGACGGCCAGGTGCTGCGCAGGCTGGAAGGCGACCGTGGCAGTGGTTTCCTGACCGGCCACAGTGGCGTGCTCGACCTGATGCAGGACCATGAGGGAGGGCTGTGGGTCGCACTGCTGACCCAGGGCCTGGCTTACCTGCCGCCCGACTGGCGACGCTTTTCAACCTGGTACCAGTTCGATGGCAAGCCGCTGGACAGCCAGTACCTGTTGAGTGCTGCCAGCGACGGCCGCAGCTACTACGTCGGCTCTGCGCATGGCGTCTACCAGATCGATGCACAGGGGACGTTGAGCCTGCTGGTCAGCGACCGCGAACTGGGCAGCGGCGCGGTGTGGTCGGTGCTGCCACGTCCCGACGGCAGGCTGTGGCTCGGCCGCGCGGGGCGCATCAGCGTCTACGACCCCGCCACCGGTGTGCTGCGCGACTGGCGTATTGGCGGTGGCGCCGACCTTCGGCAGCGGATCGATCTGATGCGGCAGGCCCCCGATGGCACGGTCTGGGTATCGGTGATGAACCTGGGCCTGCAACAGCGCAGTGCCGACGGCCGCCTGCTGCGCAGTTTCGACGGCGCTACGCTGCGAGGCAGCACCGACGCGCCGGTCGAGCAGATCCGCTTCGATGCCGGCGGGCACGCCTGGGTGGTCGGGGAAATGGGCATCTGGCGCGAGCAGGGAGACCGCTTCGAAGCGGTGCCCGGCGTTTCCAGGGGGCCCATCTACGATCTGGTATGGATCGATCCCCGGCAGTTGTGGATCGCACGCCAGGGCGCATTCGAGCGCTACCAGTGGGATGGCCTGAGCCTGCGCCTGATCCAGCGTGTCGATGCCAGTGCCGGCGTGCCGCCGGTCAGCATGGGTGGGCTGGCCCTGGCCCGGAACGGCCAGTTGTGGGCGACGACGCCCCGCGGCCTGCTGCGCTGGGATCCGAAACAGCGTCGCCTGCAGATCTTCAATGAACGCGACGGCCTGCTTGATGCCGAGTTCACCGGACGCCCACCGGCAATCGATGCCGATGGCCGGGTGCTGGCCGTTACCCAGACCGGCATGGTGGGCTTCGATCCGAATGCTGCCGACGCCGAGCTGCCACCCTCGCAGCTGGTGATCGCGCAGGTTCGCGTCCGTCGCGATGATGCGCGCGGCTGGCAGCCCTTGCCGACCTCCGGCCTGCTGTTGCTGGGGCCCGACGACCGTGACCTGCAGATCGATGCACGCCTGCTGTCCTACGCCAACCCGCAGGGCAACCGCTACCGGTTCCGCGTGCAGGGATACGACCAGAACTGGGTGGAACAGGGCGGGGACGGCCAACGCACGTTGTCGCGGCTGCCGCCCGGCACCTACGCCATCGAGGTGCAGGCCGCGACGGCCAGTGGTCCGTGGACGCCCTCGCAGCAGTTGCACATCAAGGTACTGCCCCCCTGGTGGCGCAGCGGCATGGCGATTTTCGGCTATGCAATGCTGGGCTCGCTGTTGCTGTTGGCACTGCTGTGGTCGATCCGCAGGCGGCTGCGGCGACGCCAGCAGTGGCAGTTGACGGTGCACAAGCAGCAGATCGCCGAGCAGGCATCGCAGGCCAAGAGCCGCTTCCTGGCGACCCTGGGCCACGAAGTGCGCACGCCGATGACCGGTGTACTGGGCATGAGCGAACTGCTGCTGTCCACCGAACTGGACCCTGTGCAGCGCAGCTATGCCGGTTCGATCCAGCAGGCCGGCAGCCATCTGCTGCGCCTGGTCAACGATGCGTTGGACCTGGCCCGGATCGAGGCCGGCCGGCTTGAACTGGACATCCGCCCGTTCGACCTGGGCGGACTGCTGGACCAGGTGCAGGCGTTGATGCAGCCGATGGCACAACAGCGCAGGCTGGCGTTCCAGCGCGGGGCGGCATTGCCAGGCCCGATCTGCGTCAGTGGCGATGAGATGCGCGTCCGCCAGATCCTGCTGAACCTGCTGGGCAACGCGATCAAGTTCACCGAGCGTGGCCATGTTGGCCTGGCGGCGCGCCTGGACGACGACGGCGGCGCGGTGACGTTCGAGGTCAGCGACAGCGGGCCGGGCATCAATGCCGAGCAGCAGCAGCGCCTGTTCCACCGCTTCGAACAGGCCGATGGCCCGCGTACCGCCTCGCGCTATGGTGGCAGCGGGCTGGGCCTGGCGATCTGCCAGGAGCTGGCGGTGGCGATGGGCGGCCGCATCGATGTCGACAGCCAGCCGGGGCGTGGCGCACGCTTCGCCGTGCGGCTGCCGCTGCCGTGGAGCCGGCAGCAGGCCTCCAGCCCTGGCGAGGCAGCGTCGCCGATGCTGCCTGCACTGCGCATCCTGCTGGTCGAGGACGATGCCACCGTTGCCGAGGTCATCGCCGGTCTGCTGCGCAGCCGTGGCCATGAGGTGGTGCACGTGCTGCATGGCCTGGGCGCACTGTCGGAAATATCCACCGAGGGGTTCGACGTCGGCCTGCTCGACCTCGACCTGCCGGCACTCGATGGCACCGCCATCGCCCGCCAACTGCGCGCGATGGGCTACGAACTGCCGTTGGTGGCCGTTACCGCGCGCTCGGATGCCTATGCCGAGGCGCAGGTGCTTGCGGCCGGATTCGATGGTTTCCTGCGCAAGCCGGTGACCGGYGAKCTGCTGGTGGCGGCGATTGCCCAGGCGCGCAGTAAACGCCAGATCATCAGCTGAGCGCGGCATCCTGCGGCGTGAATCGCGCAACTTTCGGTTTACCATGCCGACGCCCACGGCGTGGGCATCATCAACAGCAGCGTGAGGAGGCCATCGGTGGTGTATCTGCGGGCAGTGACGCTGCTGATGCTGCTGCTGTGCTGCCTGGTGCCCGCTGCCGCGCAGCCGGTGCCACCTTCGCCGCGCCAGGTCACCGTGTTCGATGGGCTGCCGTCCAACACCGTCAACCGCATGGCCGAGGACCGCTACGGCTACCTGTGGATTGCCACCAACGATGGCCTGGCCCGGTACGACGGGCGCAACTACCGCATCTGGCGTTCCGAAGACGGCCTGCGCGACAACCGCATCTGGAGCGTGTTGGTCGATGCCCGCAACGAGCTGTGGATCGGCACCGAAAATGCCGGCCTGGTGCGGATGTCGGCCGATCGCCGCCAGCTGCGCTTCTACGATCGCAGCAGCCAGCCGCTGATGGGCAGCAACACCGTCTGGAGCCTGGCTGCGACACCGGATGGCGCGATCTGGTTCGGCACCCACGAGGGCGGCCTGTACCGGCTGGACAGCAATGACCGTCTGCAGCGGTTCCTGCCCGAAGCGAACAACCCGCGCAGTCTGCCGGCCGCGTCGGTGCCCTACCTGGCCACGCTTGCCGATGGCAGCCTGTGGGTCGGCACCAAGCATGGCGTGGCGCGCTGGACCGGTACCGATTTCGAACGCATCGGCGGCGACCTGGTGCCCAGCCTGCTGATCAATGGACTGACCGCAGAACCCGACGGCAGCCTCTGGATCAGCACGCTGGCCGGGGCCACGGTGCGGCGCCCGGATGGCCGTTTCGAATCCGTTCCCTGGACATTGCCGGCCGGCGACCAGGTGCTGGGCATGATGCTGCGCGACGAGCAGGGCGGGCACTGGCTGGATACGCGCAGCGGCCTGGGCCGGGGCATCGATGGCCGCTACCAGACCGTGCCGCTGTACAGCGCCATCGCCCGTGGCCTGGTGCGGCCGAACTGGACCGGTGCCTATGAGGACCGCGAAGGCGGCATCTGGCTGGCCAGTACCAATGCCGGCCTGTGGCACCTGCTTCCGCGCTGGTGGCAGTTCTCGGTGTTTTCGCGGCTGGAGGATGATCCGTCCTCGCTGCGCAATTCCTATGTGCTCGGTACCAGCCCCTCCAGCAATGGCGGGGTGTGGACGGTCGGCAGCCATGGCGCGCTGGACCGCTTCAATCCGCGCACGGGCGTGATCGAGCAGCACCGCACCTTCGTCAACGGCATGCACTGGCTGACCTCGGTGCGCGAAGACCGGCAGGGCCAGGTGTGGGTGGGCTCGACCGACGCCCTGATGCGCTACGACCCGCGTCGTGGCGAGCTGCGGCGCTGGGGGCGGGACTCGGGCGCGGACGCGACCATGGAAGGCAACATCGAGGCGATGATGACCTGCGATGGCGACAGCCTGTGGTTGATGCTGTCATCGGGGCTGCAGCAGCGTGATCTGGACGGGCACGTGCGCCGGCGGCTGGAAAACGGCCAGGACGGTCTGCAGGCCGGTCAGCTCAATCTTGACGTGGAATGCGGCCCGCAGGACCGGATCTGGCTGGCCAGCAGCCGCGGCCTGCTGCAATGGCAACCGGATGCGCAGCGCTTCCAGCCGGTGCCCGGTGCGCCGGCCACTGCGGTGTACGCCCTGCATGTGGGCAAGGACGGCCAGGTCTGGTTGTCCGAGGATGGTCGCCTGTCGCGGTATCTCTGGAGCCAGGGCCGGCTGGAACGGCAGGCGGTAGTGGGCGCCGAGCAGGGCTATCCGGCGATTTCCGCTACCGGCCTGGTGGTCGACGCGCAGGGCGTGGCGTGGGCCACCAGCGCCCGCGGCCTGGTGCGGGTGAGTGCCGATGGCGAGAGCGTACGCCTGTACGGGGTGCACGATGGGCTGCCCAGCCAGGAGTTCCGCGAACACACCCTGATCGCCTCCTCGGCGGGGCGCATGGTGGCAGGTACCCCCGCCGGTGTGGTGGTGTTCGATCCCGAGCAGGTGCGGCCTTCCACCCGCCGTGCGCCGCTGGTGATCGAGCGGGTGGAGGTGCGCCGCAACGAGCAGTTGCTGGACCTGACCCATGACTCGCCGCTGCAGATCGCCGATGGTGACCGCGACCTGCGTATCGTCGCGCGCCTGTTGTCCTTCGCCGATTCGGCTTCCAACACCTACCGCTACCGGTTGGCCGGCTACGACCCGGATTGGGTCGAGGTGGGCCCGGCAGGCGAGCGCCTGTTCTCCCGCCTGCCACCCGGCGCCTACCGGCTGGAAGTGCAGGCGCGCTCGGCCGACCACGTGTGGTCGCGGGTGCAGACCCTGGAATTCCATGTGCAGCCGCCGTGGTGGCGCAGCTTGTCCGGCCTGCTGGTGCTGGCCTCGATCGGGTTGCTGCTGACCAGCTGGTTCGCCTGGTTGTACCGGCGCCGGCTGCAGCGCCAGCACGCCTACCAGCTCGCCCTGCACAAGCAGGATCTGGCCGAGCACGCATCGGCGGCCAAGACGCGCTTCCTTGCCAATCTCGGCCATGAAATCCGCACGCCGATGACCGGGGTGCTGGGCATGAGTGAACTGCTGCTGGCCTCGCCGCTGGATCCGCAGCAACGCGGCTATACCCAGTCGATCCGGCATGCGGGCGAGCATCTGCTGCACCTGGTCAACGATGCGCTGGACCTGGCGCGGATCGAATCGGGGCGCCTGGAACTGCAGTCCAACGCGTTCGGTCTCAATCGCCTGCTGCAGGACCTGGCCGCGCTGATGGGGCCACTGGCTGCACAGAAGGGCCTGCGGTTCATCCTCGACAACCAGTTGCCGGCGGGGCTGCAGGCGACCGGCGATGCGATGCGGGTGCGGCAGATCCTGCTCAACCTGCTGTCCAACGCGGTCAAGTTCACCAGCCGCGGCAGCATCACGCTGCATGCGCGTTGCGAGGAAGGGCCGCGTGGGCTGTATTTCGAGGTGCGTGATACTGGTCCGGGCATCAGCCAGGAGCAGCAGCAACGGTTGTTCCGGCGCTTCGAGCAGGCCGACGGTGCGCGCACCGCAGCGCAGTACGGCGGCAGCGGCCTGGGCCTGGCGATCTGCCGCGAGCTGGCACTGGCCATGCAGGGCCGGATCCGGGTGGAAAGCCAGCTGGGCAGCGGTACCTGCTTCGGTGTCAGCCTGCCGTTGCCGCTGCAGCAGGGGGCGGCCAGCGACGGAGGTGCCGACAGTGACGCCGCCGCTGCTGCGGTCAACATGCCGCCGCTGCGGGTGTTGCTGGTGGAGGACGATGCGACCGTGGCCGATGTGATGTGTGGGCTGCTGACCACCCGTGGCCATGAGGTGGTTCACGCGGCCCACGCACTGGCCGCGCTGCGTGAAATCAGCGCGGGTGATTTCGATGTCGGCCTGCTCGATCTGGATCTGCCGGGCCTGAGCGGTTTCGAACTGGCCCAGCATCTGCGCAACCAAGGTTACACGTTGCCGCTGCTGGCGGTGACCGCACGCACCGACCCGGACCTGCAGC
>NZ_JBFTNR010000135.1:0-7221 GCF_056665995.1 Stenotrophomonas sp. 05L44_2 | reverse complement strand
GGCGTGAGCGCCATGGATGGCGCGACCGAGCCTCCATGGATGGATTCACGGCGCCCCCCGCAACCGGACCCACCCCGCCTACCCATAGGAGCCCAGCTTTTGCTTCTGCTGTTGCATTGGCCGTTGCCTCTGCGGGTGCCGGGCGCAGCCCGGCCGCCACCTCACCGCCCCTGCGGGTCCGGCCGGTGGTGCACGTACTCGACCACGGTGCCATCGGGATGCACCGCATTGAACGCCGCACCGGTCGGTACCACCTGCAGCGGAAAGATGATCTCGGCGCCGGCGGCCACCAACTTGTCGTGATAAGGCCGAACGTCGTCGACCAGCAACGTGCCCGTGGTCGACGTGAACGGCGCCAGCGCCTCGTCGCAGCCTTCGATCAGCAGGAACGCACCGACCATCGCCAGCCGCAGGCCCGCATCGGGAAACGGAAAGCCGGCATCGGCGACCACACCCTGCAGCTGCTCGTAGAAGGCCACGCTGCGTTCCAGTTCGCCGGGGGCGACGAACACCCGGATCAGCACGCGCGGGCTGCGCTGGCTGGAGGTGTCACAGCGGTCGCGCCAGAGATGGTCGAAGTCGCGATGTACGGTCATGGGCTCGATTCGTCGCCGGGGAGAACCATTATCGGCAGCGCCGTGCAGCCCGTTGATGACCGCCGGTGATGGGCTGATAACCAGTCCGCACATCGCGCCTGTGACTTAGGTCCTGTTGACAGCGATGAACGCCCTCGCACACTCTTCACATGATGGGTCGCCCTGCGCGGCCCGGACAGGCAGGTTGTCACGCACGGGAGGAGGGTCCCGCGCGCAGACCGGCCCGTCCTCTGGCCTGCAAGGCGTTGCCCGGCAACGCATGCGCGGCATGACGCTGCACCCTTCGGCGGCACTTTCCCTGGACCGATTGCCTTGGCAACGGAATTACGCCCGCCGATGAAAACGTTTACAAAGCCGCTCGCCCTGTCCCTGGCCCTGTCTGCCGCACTGGCCACCCCGGCCTGGGCCGACTCCGCCGCCTTCACCGTGCTGACGCTGGAACAGGCGCCGACCGCGGACGCGATGCCGGCCCTGGCTGCCCAGTTGAAGACCCTGCAGGTGGATGCGGTCAGCGTTCGCCAGGTACAGCGCGGCATCGGCCAGGTCGATCCGCTGCAGCTGCTGGCCGATGGCCTGGGCTACCAGTACCGCTTCATCGCCGCCGGCAAGGATGACGGCCAGACCCAGCACGGCCAGGCCGTGTTGACCCGGCTGCCGATCGCCGCCGAATCCGGCCCCGACCAGCCGGGCCTGAACTACCTGCGCCTGGATGACGGCCGCCATGCAGTGGCGGTGTACACCGACGCTGGCGCCGGTGCTTCGCAGTTGCCGGCACTGGTGTCGCGTTCGCGACTGGGCGCGCCGGCGGTGCTGCTCGGCGCGGTGGCCGGTGAATCGGCCAAAGCGGCCGGCTTCGATCCGGCACGCGTGGCCCTGGAGGCCGATGCCAGCTATTTCAGCGATGGCTTCCAGGCCGCCAGCAGTGCGCCGTTCAAGGTTGAAGGCAGCGCGCTGCGTGCAACCCTGCTGACCCTGGCCTATGCGGCTGACAAGGGCGGCGAGCAGCCGTGGATGGATACCACGCTCACCGCCGATGCGCGCGCTGCGCTGCTGCTGAAGGCGATGACCGAGGACGAGAAGTTCCAGATGCTGCACAGCTACTTCGGGCTGGGCAAGGACGGTGGCAAGCTGCCGGAAGGTGCGGTGGGTTCGGCCGGTTTCGTGCCGGGCGTAGCGCGCTTGGGCATTCCGTCGCAGCAGTCGGCCGACGCCGGCGTGGGCGTGACCAATCCCGGTGGCATCCGCCCGGGTGATTTCGCCACCGCCATGCCGTCGGGCCCGTCCACGGCGTCCACCTGGAACCGCGGTGTTGCCTTTGCCGGTGGCGCGACGATGGGCCGCGAAGCCTGGCAGCAGCGCTTCAACATCCTGCTGTCCGGCAGCGTCAACCTGCAGCGTGACCCGCGTAACGGCCGCAACTTCGAATACGCTGGTGAAGACCCGCTGCTGGCCGGTTCGATGGTCGGCGCAGTGATCCAGGGCGTGCAGAGCCAGCACGTGATCTCGTCGATGAAGCACTTCGCGCTGAACGACATGGAGACCCGCCGCAACTTCCATGACGTGCGCATTGGCGAGCAGGCCATGCACGAGTCGGATCTGCTGGCGTTCGAGATCGCGCTGGAAGCTGGCCGCCCGGGCGTGGCGATGTGCTCGTACAACAAGATCAACGGTACCTACGGCTGCGAAAACGGCTACCTGATGAACCAGGTGCTGAAGCAGGAGTGGAAATTCCCCGGTTTCGTGATGTCCGACTGGGGCGGCGTGCACAGCGGTTCGAAGGCGGCGCTGGCCGGCCTGGACCAGCAGTCCGCCGGTGAAGTGTTCGATGCGGCGGTGTTCTTCGATGAGCCGCTGCGCCTGGCCGTGCACGGCGGCGTGGTACCGCAGGCGCGCCTGAACGACATGGTCGCGCGCATCCTGCGCACGATGTTCCTGCACGGCAACTTCGACAACCCGCCGCAGCACCAGAAGGTCGACGCTGAAGCCGGTTTCGCCGTGGCCCAGCGCACGGTGGAAGAAGGCAGCGTGCTGCTGCGCAATGAAGGCAGCCTGCTGCCGCTGGCCGACAGCGCCAAGCGCATCGTCATCATCGGTGGCCATGCCGACAAGGGCGTGATCGGTGGCGGTGGTTCGTCGATGGTGGGCGTCACGGCCAAGGGCACCAACGCGGTGCCGGGCGTGCTGCCGACCACCTGGCCGGGCCCGGTGATATTCCATCCGTCCTCGCCGTTGGAATCGCTGCGTGCCGCGCGTCCGGACGCCACCATCACCTATGTGGACGGCACCAATGCCGCCGCTGCGGCCAAGGCTGCTGCACAGGCGGATGTGGCCATCGTGTTCGCCACCCAGTGGGCGGCCGAATCGGTGGACCTGCCGGACATGCAGCTGCCGGACAACCAGGATGGGTTGATTTCGGCGGTGGCCAAGGCCAACCCGAAGACCGTGCTGGTGCTGGAAACCAACGGCCCGGTGCGTACGCCGTGGCTGGCGCAGGTGCCGGCGGTGCTGCAGGCCTGGTACCCGGGTATCCGTGGCGGTGAAGGCATTGCCGCACTGCTGACCGGCCAGGCCAATCCGTCCGGCCGCCTGCCGGTGACCTGGGTGGTGGACGAATCGCAGCTGCCGCGCCCGCACATCGATGGCCTTGGCTTCAAGCCGGCCAAGCCGTTCGGCGATGTGTTCGATTTCGATATCGAAGGCGCCAACGTCGGCTACAAGTGGATGGCGGCCAAGGGCCTGACCCCGACCTTCGCCTTCGGCCACGGCCTGTCCTACACCTCGTTCGCCTATGAAAACCTGAAGGTGAGCGTGGAGGGTTCGCGCCTGGTTGCCAGCGTCGACATCCGCAACACCGGCATGCGCGCCGGTGCCGACGTCGCCCAGCTGTACCTGAAGCTGCCGGCCGGCAGCGCCACGCCGATCCGCCTGATCGGCTACGACAAGGTCGAGCTGCAACCGGGCGAACAGCGCCGCATCCGCATCGAAGCCGAGCCGAAGACCCTGGCGCATTACGATGCGCAGGCACGCCAGTGGAAGATCGCCGGCGGCACCTACCAGGTGCAGTTGTCGCGCAACGCCGCCGAGCCGCTGCAGACGGTGGACGTGCAGCTGGTGGAGCAGGTGCTGCGCTGATCCGCTGCGGTACTGATGGTTGAAGACACGGCCCCGCAAGGGGCCGTGTCTGTTTACGGGGTGCCGCTGCGCTCGCCGGGCCTGGCCCGGCGCTACCCGATTACGGGCATCCCGGTAGCGCCGGGCCATGCCCGGCGGGCGAAGGATTCAGCTGGCGTCGTCACCAAACCACCCGCGCAGGAAATCGATCAGCTGCCGCACCTTCGGCGAGGGCTGGCTGCTGTGCGGGTACACCGCGTACACGCTCTGCTGCGGGAAACGATGCTGGCGCAGCACCGGCCGCAGGCGGTCGTGGGCGAGATCGTCCTCGATCAGCCAGCGTGGCAGCACGGTCACTCCTGCACCGGCCACGGCGAACGCGCGCAGGCTGCTGGCCCCATCCACGCGTATCACCGCGTTGCCCGGATTGGTGGCGAACAATGCATCGCTGCCATCCGGCGCGACCACTGGCACATCGGCCAGGCGCGGATAGCCGAGGCGGGGCAGGGTGCCCAGCAGCACCGGATCATCCACCGCCTCGGCGGACCCCAGGCGCGCCAGCAATGCCGGAGCGGCGACCGCGCACAGCGGGTGACGTTCCAGCTCGGTGGCATGCAGTTGCGAATCGGGCAGGCGGCCGAGGCGGATCGCCAGGTCGAAGCGCTCGGGAATCAGGTCGGCCGGGGCTGGCGAGGTCGATAGATGCAGCGCCAGCGCTGGATGCTGCGCGCGGAAGGCTTCCAGTGCTGGAATCAGCCGCAGCTGCGCGTACTCCGGGGTGGTGGTCAGGCGCAGTACGCCCTGCAGTTGATGCTGGTCGCGGCGCGCGGCATCGATGGCGGCCTGCGCGGCATCCAGTGCCTGCACGCAGTGCTGCAGGAACTGTTCGCCGGCCTCGGTCAGCGCCAGGTGGCGGGTACTGCGCAGCAGCAGGGTTACCCCCAGCTCCTGCTCCAGCCGCTTCAGGTTGAAGCTGACCACGGCCCGGCTCAGGCCCAGGCGCTCGGCGGCGGCGGTCAGGCTGCCGGCCTCGACCACGGCACGGAAGATATCGAAGCGATCGAGGCTGACCATGGTGGCTGATTGTCAAAACAGGTTTGACAGTGTTGCAGCTGCCGTCGTGTTTTTCCAACAACGCTGGTCCGCGATGCTGTCGCCTTCGCTGCCGGAGCCTGCTGATGCCTTCCCCACGCCTGCGCCATGAGGCGATCTTCCTGCTGGTGTTCGCGCTGGACTTGGTCAACATGTTCATCGCCACCGTGGCCTACCCGGCGCTGGCGGCCGAGCTGCATGCGGACATCGGCACCCTGGCCTGGGTAGGCACGGCCTACATGCTGGGCCTGAGCGTGGTGATTCCGCTGGCCCCGTGGCTGGCCGCGCGCTGCGGCGAGCGTCGCCTGCTGCTGGCTGCCTTGGTGCTGTTCGCGGTGGCTGCGGGCCTGGCCGGCGCCGCGCCGTCCATCGGCTGGCTGCTGGGCTGGCGGCTGCTGCAGGGGTTGGCTGGCGGGCTGCTGATTCCGGTGGCGCAGGCGGCGGCGTACCGGCAGTGCACGCCTGAGCAACGCGGTGCGCTGACCCGGCGCATCCTGCTGGTGGCGTTGCTGGTGCCGGCACTTGCACCGGCTCTTGGCGGCCTGCTGGTGCAGTGGCTGTCCTGGCGCGGCGTGCTGTGGGCCAGCCTGCCGCTGGCGGTGCTGGCGATCGCCCTGGTGCTGGCGTGGATGCCGGCCGATGGCCTGCGCAGTGCGCCACGCCTGCAGGGCTATGCACTGGCCACCGCCATGTCTGCGCTGGGCGCGTTGCTGCTGGCATTGACCTGGCTGGGTGAGCCCGACCATCGCTTCGCCGGCGCAGGGTTGCTGCTGCTGGCAGCAGTGCTGGCCGCCGCCCACCTGCGTAATGCACGCCGGCAGCCGCAGCCGCTGCTGCGCTGGTCGCTGCTGTCCCATCGAGGCCTGCGCATGGCGATGCTGGTCTATCTGGCGGTGCCGGGTGTGTTCATCGGCAGCCAGCTGGCCAGTACCCTGCAGTTGAACCACGCCGGTTACAGCGCCGCGCAGATCGGCGCCTTGATGTTGCCGTGGGCGCTGGCCTCGGCACTGGCAATCACCGGCAGCCGACGCTTGCTGGCGCGCTTCGGGCCGGGCTCGGTGCTGCGGCTGGGCATGGTCCTGCAGGCCAGCGGTCTGCTGCTGATGGCGCTGCAATCGCAGCCCCCCTTCACGCTGGCCGCAACGCTGTTCGCCCTGATGGGCGCTGGCGGCAGCCTGTGCAGCAGCACCGCGCAGACGTTGGCGTTCCAGAGTGTGGACGCCGAGGCGCTGGGCGATGCCAGTGCGCTGTGGAACCTCAACCGCCAGCTCAGCTTCTGCCTGGGTACCGCCGCCATTGCTCTGCTGCTGGCCTTGGCCATGCAGTGGTGGCCGGCGCATGCCACCGGCGTGGCGTTGGGCCTGGCGGCCGTACTCACCCTGTTGCCGCTGGCGCTGCTGCGCCGGTCGCAGCTGCATTCCCTTTCCGCTCCGGAGACTGCTTGATGGACATGACCGCCGAACACGAAATCCACCTGCTGCACGACAAGCTGCAGGCCTGGTTCCGCGCAGAGGTCGCGGCCGATGCACTGGCTGATCTGATGGAACATTTCTGCGCGGACTTCAGCATGGTCGGCATCTCCGGTCGCAGGTTGGACCGCGCTGCCGTGCAGGCGCTGTTCGTGGGCGGACACGGCGCCCGGCCGGGACTGGGGATCGCCATCGAGGCCGTGCAGGCGGTGGAAGCGCCGTCGCCGCTGGCGGTGCTGCGTTATCGCGAAGGGCATGCCGTGGGTGGGGAAGAAACCGCGTGGCGGGAATCGCTGGCAGTGCTGCGGCAGGAAGGAGGGCGCTGGCGCTGGCTGGCCCTGCATGAAGTACCGGTGGCGTGATGGATCCGCCGGGCATGTCCCGGCGCTACCGTGGTTGGCCGTGAACGGGTAGCACCGGGCCATGCCCGGTGAGCGCAGCGGCAGCAGACCGCACATGTGCCATCAGTCCTGCCTGTAAACGCCGCAGAATGCAAAGCAGGCACACGCTTTGCCGGGGGCTACGGGAGTAGGCTGGGGCCTTTCCTGCCGGGAGGTGATGTCCATGCGTGTGCGTGCCGTTGCTGTTGCCGTAGCCCTGAGCCTGTCCAGCGCCGTGCTGGCCGCCGACACGCCGCCGATGACCCCGGACATCAGCGGAAAACCCTTCGTCGCCCCCGATGTGGGTCGCGACTACGACAAGCGCGTGGTGATGGTGCCGATGCGTGATGGCACCAAGCTGTACACGGTGATCGTGGTGCCCAAGGGTGCCCACAATGCACCGATCCTGCTGACCCGCACACCGTAYGACGCCGCCGGCCGCGCCAGCCGCAGCGATTCGCCGCGCATGCGCGATCTGCTGCCGCAGGGCGATGAAGTGTTCGTCGATGGCGGCTACATCCGCGTGTTCCAGGACCTCCGGTGGCAAGTACGGCTCCGAAGGCGATTACGTGA
>NZ_JBFTNR010000134.1:0-7239 GCF_056665995.1 Stenotrophomonas sp. 05L44_2 | reverse complement strand
GTGTCGGATTGCGGGGTGTCAGCCGCATGGATGCGGCTGCCGAGCCTACAGGGACGTACTTGCGGCGTACCCGCAATCCGACACCGCACCGCCCTCCCACGGCATGCCGCTGTTGCTTTGGCTGTTGCTGTTGAAGTTGCCGGCCAGCGGCCGGCACTACCAGGTGCTACCGGGCTCGGCCCGGCCGCTACAGCCAACGGCCGTCGACCACCACGCGTCGCTCGGCCGGCACTGCGGCCACCGCCGCCGGGCCATGGTCGGCACGCACCGCCACGAAGGTGGCCGGACGACCTTCTGCAATGCCGTACTGCGGCAACCCGATCACCTCCGCCGCATGGGTGGTGACCATGTCCAGCGCCAGCATCAGGTCCGCATCGGTGTAGAAGCCCGACCGATAGCCCAGCAGCATCGCCCGCTGCAGCAGGTCGCCATTGCCATAGGGCCACCAGCAGTCGCGGATGTTGTCGTTGCCGGCGAACACGCGCACACCGGCGTCGTGCAGAGCACGCAGCGGCGGGAACGGATGGTCGCCCGGCGCATTGCTCATGATCGCTACGCCTGCGGCAGCCAAGGCCTCACCCACCTGCAGGGCCCGCGCCAACGGCACCTCGCCCAGCGCATAGGCGTGACTGACCGCCACCCTGCCCTGCAGGCCCGCCGCGCGTGTGCGCGCGGCGATCCGCAGCAGCTGCGCCAGCCCGGTCTCGCCCGGCTCGTGCAGATGGATGTCCAGACGCACGCCATAGCGCTCGGCCAGCCCGAACAACAACGCAAGCTGGCCTTCGGCATCCCCGTCCAGCGTGCTCGGGTCGATGCCTCCAAGCACCTCCACCCCGGCAGCAATCGCCTGTTCCAGAATGACCGCCGTACCCGGGCACGACATCACGCCGGCCTGTGGGAATGCCACCAACTGGATGCGCATGATGTCGGCACAACGCAGCGCCGCTTCACGCACCGCCTCCAGGTGACGCAGGCCGGTGCTGCCATCGATGTCGACGTGGCACCGCATCGCCACCGTACCGAATCCGCTGCACTGGCGGATCAGGGCCTCGGCACGATCGGCCATGGGTGCGGCGGTGGCAATCGCGGCCTTTTCCACCGCCAGACGCTCGCGCAGGCTGTTCACCGGCTGATGCGGATGCCAGCGGTCGCCGACGAAACTCTTGTCCAGGTGGATATGGCCGTCGACCAGTCCAGTCAGCACGCTAAAACCGGTCAGATCGACGCTTTCGGCTCCCTGTGCTGCTGCATCGTCGCCATTGATGCCGACAAACCGGCCATCACGGATGTGGAAATGCAGCGGGGCACCGTCGCGATCGACGCCACCATGGACGAACTGCAGGGTCATCAGGTTCTCCCGGAAAGCCAACACTGGCGCCATCCTGCCCGCCGCCGCGTCCATCGGCCAACGAAATATCTGCATGCCATGCATTCACCGGCACGATGAATCCCGTCCGCGACCGTGCGCCGCAGGGACGCCGGATACACGCCTGAACGGGTAACATGGGCGCCTGTTTCCGCTGTGATGCCGCATGGGCCCGTCCGACCGCCACGATCGTCTTCGCCGCTGGCAGGCCGCGTCCCTGCTGGTCGCTGCCCCGATCGCCAGCCTGTCCGCCACCGATGCCAACGCCAGCGCGCCCCTGCAGGCGCCGCCGGGCCAGCAGCGGATTGCCTCCGCCGCGCTGGTGGAGGTACTGCATCAGCGCGTGCTGGCCGGCCAGAGCGCCACCGCCACCCTGGAAAGCTGGTGCGCCGAGCACGGCCTGGCCGAGCAGGCCCGGGTCCGTGCCGTGCGTGTGCACGGCCAGGACAAGACCGCGCCGGCCGACGTGCTGCAGGCCCTGGGCGCCACTGCCTCCATGCCCCTGCGTTACCGGCGCGTGCAGCTGGCCTGCGGCAGCCGCGTGCTGTCCGAGGCCGACAACTGGTACCTGCCCGACCATCTCAGCCCGGCCATGAACCAGGTCCTGGACACGACCGACGAGCCGTTCGGCCGCGTGGTCGGTCCGCTCGGCTTCCAGCGCCAGACCGTGACCGACCAGACGTTCTGGCCGCCGCGCGGCGAAGGCGACCATGGTGTGATCCTGGAAGTGCGCGCACTGCTGCGCGACCGCCAGCAGCAGCCTTTCAGCTACGTCATCGAGTCGTACCTGGTGCAGGCGCTGCCGTAACGTTTCGTCCGCCCGGCATGTCCCGACCTACTGGGTGGTGATGCCGTTGGCAGCCGGATCGGTGGAGAACACGAAGCGTCCCGAATGCAGGTTCCGGCCCAGGGTGTACTCGGCCGTTGCGAATGCATAGACGGGAGGCGTGTTGCCCTTCCCGAAGGAGCGCGCCCAGGCGCTGAAACCGTCTTCGGTCCGGCTGCGGATCTCGCCGAGGCACAAGCTGTAGCCGCATGCGAACGAGACCACGTCCGTATTCCCGTCCAGCGCCGCAGTCACCGCTGACCTGTACAGCCCGGTCAGATCCTGTGCTTCCGGTTGGCGTGCGGCATCCTGCTCGAATTGGCTGACCGCCTGTGCGAATGCTCTGTTGGAACCGACCACCGCATGGAATCGTTCAACGGACATCGCCCCCTCACTCAACAGGCTGCGCTCGCCGGTGAGGAACGTTCCTTCCGCTGGCTTGGCCGCCGCAGCAATGACTGCAGACCCGGGCGAAGCGGGAGCGGTGTGCAGGGATGTTGCAGCATCGCGTATCCGTGTTGCTGCCTCAACCCGGTCGGCAGGCGCCATCGTGGCATCCTGGGCAGCGGCTGCCGGTGCTTCTTCTTTGCTGCTGCAGCCCGCGACTGCGAGCACCACAACCATCAGATGACGAACGTCCATGCGTTGTTTCCTCCCTGCTGATTGGGTGAGCATGCCATTGCTTGGCGCTGGAAGCGAAGTGCCACACAAAGAAAGGCCCGGCAATGCCGGGCCTTTCGTTTTGCATCGCTTAACGGAACCGGTAATCCAGCTGCACCCAGAACTGACGGCCATACGGGTCGTAGTTGCCGACCGGATAGAACGGCCAACCGCCACCGTTCTTGTCTGCCGGCGGGCGGCTGTCGCGCAGGTTGTTGACGATCACGCCAACCGACAGGTTTTCGCCGAACTGGCGGAACACGCTGGCGTTGTAGGTCATGTACGGTGCGATGCGGCCACTGCCATCGGTCTTGGGCAGCGAACCGAAACGGTTGCCATACAGCGTCGTGGTCCAGTCGCCCTGGTTCCAGGTGATGCTGCCATTGGYCTTGCTGCGCCACTGGTAGTCATCCAGCGAATTGCGGATGTCGCGCACTTCGTCATCGGCGAACTGCTTGTACTCATGCTCCAGCACCAGGGTGTAGGCCAGGCGCGTGGTGAAGCGGCCATAGCGACCCGCATCGAAGCGCCAGTTGCCCTTCAGGTCTATGCCGCGCACCGACTCCGATGCCGCATTGATCGGGTTGATCAGTACGCGGGTCACCTGGTCCGGCTGCACGGTGGCAGTGGAGGGGTTGCGGATCACCCGCGAAAGCGCGTCCTGGCACAGCGACGAGCTGATGTCGCGCGTTTCGCCGCCGAGGGTGCGGCCCAGCCGGCAATCGGCCTCATCACGCAGGATGCGGCTGGTGTCGAGGCTGGTCACTTCGTTGTCGATGCGGATGTCGTAGTAGTCGGCGCTGAAATCCAGCCCGGACAGTGGCGACCAGACCACGCCGAAGCCATACGACTTGGCCGACTCGGGCTGCAGCTGCGGGTTGGCGCGGTTGCTGTAGTCGATCGACAGGCCGTTGTAGTCGCAGTTGTCATACGACTGGCCGGCGGTGCGGCAGCGCCAGTAGTCGGTCATGCCGGGGTTGTAGCCTCGGGTCTCGGTGGCGAACACATAGTTCATGTCCGGCGCACGGAAGCTGGTGGCCGCGGTGCCGCGGATCAGCAGGCTTTCGATCGGACGGAATTCGACACCGAAGCTCCAGGTCGCCTTGCCGATATGCTCGCCGCCGGCGCGGTACTGGTCGTAGCGACCTGCCAGGGTGGTGGTCAGCGACTGCAGCAACGGCAGCTGCAGTTCAACACCGGCCGCATAGCGGTCACGTTCGCCACCGGCACCGATGCCGGCGCTGGTGTTCCAGAATTCGCCGGTGCCCAGGCGCGGGTCCGGGCGATTGCGGTAGCCCTGGCTGCCCGCTTCGACCACCGCGGCCAATGCGGCATCGCCACCGGGCAACGCGAACAGGCGGCCGTTGACCGTCGCGCTGAAGGTCTGCAGCCACGCGGCATTGCGGCTTTCCTGGTAGTCGGACAGGCGGCCGTACTCGTCGGGCGTCAATGGCTGGAACAGGCGCGCAGGGTCTGGTGCATAGACCTCCACGCCGTTGCGCACGCCCAGCTGCGGGCCCAGCAGGTACTCGTTGATGCCGGCCAGCAGCACCGGGCGGCGCGTGCGGTTCTCGTAGCGTGAGCGGCTGTAGACGGCCTCGTAGTCCCAGCCGCTGTCGCCGATCTGGCCCCGCGCACCGACGTTGAACGACCACGAGCTTTCCAGGAAGCGATTGGCATTGCGCGGCAGGCCGCCGATTTCCTCCGGCGCGAAGCGGCGGTACCAGCTCTCCAGGTTGCCCGTGTTCTGGTTGTAGAAGTAGTTGCGTGACGAGGTCCAGGTGGGCGCACGGGTATTGTTGTTGATCCGTGCGCTGCCCAGCGCGACATCCGCAAACAGGTCGGTGGTGTCGTTGACGTGGAAGGTCAGCAGGCCGTAACCGTTGAGGTTGCGCTTCTCGGTCTGCACGGTCCAGTAACTGGCAGCGGCTTCGTTGCTGCCGCAGTACCAGCCCTGGCGCGGGTTGTTGGCGCGCAGCACGCTGCCACCGTAGATGGACGAAGCCGCATCGCAGCCGGCGGTGCCCGGATCGATGTTGCGACCGGTGGCTGCATTGCGACGATAGGCGACGGCCGTCGGCTGCGGCGCCTTGCCGGTGGGGTCATCGTCCAGCGAATCCATGAAATCGCGCTGGCGCGCGTGGATCGCCTTGCGCACGTCCAGTTCGAAGCCGAACAGGCCTTCCCAGCGTTCGCCCGAGCTGCCTCCCACCACCTGCACGCGCTGGTTGTCACCACCGCCCTGCTGGGTGCCGCCGGCACGCACGTTGACGTCCACGCCGTCGAAGCGGTCCTTGAGGATGATGTTGACCACGCCGGCGATGGCATCGGAGCCATACACCGCAGACGCGCCGGCAGCCAGCACCTCGATGCGCTCGATCAGCGCACTGGGGATGTTGGCCAGGTTGACCACGTTCACCGAGCCTTCGTAGGCCAGCGGATAGTCGGCCTGGCGGCGACCGTTGACCAGCACCAGCGTGCGGTTCGGGCCCAGGCCACGCAGGTTGATGGTGTTCGCCGCCGGGGTGAAGGTATTGCCGAAGTCCTCGCCCTGCACGTTGCCGGTGTTCTCGGTGAGCGCGCTCAACGCATCGAATGCATTGCGGTAGCCCTGCGCATCGATCTGCTCGCGGCTGATCACCGTGACAGGCGACGGCCCCTCGACACTGGCACGCGGGATGCGCGAGCCGGTGACCTTCACTTCCTGCAATGAGGTGGGTGCGCTTTCCTGCGCGAAGGCCGGCAACGAGGCCAGCATCAGTGACGACAAGGCAAGCACCAGCGGACGCGGGCGCAGCGCCAGGGAAGAGGCGGACATGGGCTTCCTGGGGGAGTTGGGCGGGTGGTCCGGGGCGCTGACGACGGTGTGCGCATAACGATCCCGTAACGAAAGTGTCCTGAACGGATGGTTGCAACGGAAATGACCAGGCTTGATGGCGTTATGCCTGAACCGAATCAGACCGCAGCCAGTGACCACGCCGCATTTGCAACTTCTTTCATTGTTCCCCCTCGCCGGCCTGCGGCATCGTCGCACCCCATGAACCGGTATTTCCCTACTTCCTTGCCACCGCTGCGACCGGTGCTGCGCCGCCACCTCCTGCTGCTCCAGCACGGGCCTGTGGTGCTGCGCCCGTTGCAGCGTTCAGACCTTTCCGCCTGGCGTCACCACTATCGTCAGGTCGAACGCAGCGGCAACCCGCCTGACCATTTCGATGCCGAAGCCCATTTCCTCTGCGGTGTTCAGCGTTCGCAGCTGCAACACGACAACGATCAGTTGCTGCTGGGCAGCTTCGACGCAGCGGGTGAGCTGCTGGACCAGTTGAACCTGCGCCTGCATTGCGCGCATGCGCGCAGCGTTGAACTGCGTTGGCTGCATGCCGCAGGCTGTCCCCAGCGGCGGCAGCTGCACGCTTCGTTGCAGGCGCTGTGCACGTTCCTGTTCGAACAGGTGGGGATCCGCCGCCTGTTCGTACTGCTGCCGCCCGATGCAGGCAGCGCGCTGGTCGCTACCCTGCAGGCGATCGGCTTCGAGCGCGAAGGCCTGCTGCGCGACCACCACCTGGATGTCGAAGGCTGGCAGGACCGCCAGCTCTACGCCCTGACAGCCCCTGCCTGGCTGCAACGGCAGTCAGCAGAGAACTAGCGCACCCGCTCCAGCGAAGCATCCGCGCCGGTCAACACGCTGCAGGCATGGTCCTGCAGCTCCTCGGCGCTGGCATCGTTGTCGCTGCCGGGATCCAGCTGCGTGGCCAGCAGGATGAAACCCGGCGCGCCATGCACGTCCTCGTGCCCCGCCACCAGCAGGCTCCATTGGCCAACCCTGTCCACACCGCTCAGGCCATAGGCCAGCAGGTTGAGGGGATTGGCAGTCAACGCCTCGCCCGGCAGCAGCCGCGCCTGGTATTGATGGCCGCGCAGCCTTACCGGCAGCGGTGCCCACTGCGCGCCGAGGGCCGCGCGATTGTCTTCCAGCGCCCGCAGCACGTCGGCGCGCAGGCAATCGACGTGGATGTGCAGCTGGTGCTGTGAACGTCCATGCGGCGAGTTCAATGCCAGGCTGGCGACGCTGCGCGGCAACCGCTGGCCAAGTGCCTGCTCGGTACGAGCGCGGGCCTGCCAGGCGGCAGCAAAGTAATTGGGTGCCCCGCGCCGGTACAACGCGGGACTTTCGATGCCACTGACCTTGTCCAGTGGCATAAGCAGGAACTGATAGCGGCCGTGCGCGTCCTTGACCAGCACATCGCGGTGATCAACGGCCGGGCGCACCTGYAGGCAATCGCCGCGTGGCGACTGTGCGCCTTGGCAATCACGTTCGATCAGGCGCCACAGCGCATCCGAATGGGCCGGTGGCGGCGCAGGGGGCACGCTGGCACAACCGGCCAGCAAC
>NZ_JBFTNR010000133.1:0-7246 GCF_056665995.1 Stenotrophomonas sp. 05L44_2 | reverse complement strand
CCGCACGGCGACGGCCTGAACAACTTCGACAACAAGCGCGTGGGCTCCGGCCTGCTGCTGCAGTCGTCGGACAACCGCGGCATGACCCGCGACGAACTGAAGGTGGTCAGCAAGCTGGCACCGACCGACAAGCAGTTCACCGACCTGCTGTTCGCCTGGAAGGTCGCCAAGTTCGTGAAGTCCAATGCGATCGTCTACGCCAAGGACAACAGCACCATCGGCGTGGGTGCCGGCCAGATGAGCCGCGTCTACTCGGCGCGCATCGCCGGCATCAAGGCCGCCGACGCGAACCTGGTGGTCGAAGGGTCGGTGATGGCCTCCGATGCGTTCTTCCCGTTCCGCGACGGCATCGACGCCGCTGCCGCCGCCGGCATCAAGGCGGTGATCCAGCCGGGCGGTTCGATGCGCGATGCTGAAGTCATCGCTGCCGCCGATGAACATGGCCTGGCCATGGTGTTCACCGGCGTTCGCCACTTCCGCCACTGATACCTGGAGCGACACGGATGTCTGCAGTCTCTTTGAAACCGCTTGCCGTGCTCGCCTTCGCTGRCACGGCCCTGCTGGCCGGCTGCAAGCCGGCCGCCGAGCCCGCATCTGCCCCCCAGGCAGATGCGGCAAAGCCCGCCGCCAGCGAACCGGCAGCGCATGTCAGTCGCACCGCGCGGCTGCAGGCCTTCCTGACCGGGCGTTACGGCAAGGACGCCAAGCTTTCCGGCCAATGGCGCGGCAGCTGGACCCAGGACGATGAAACGCGCGCGATCGACTGGCAGGTCTGCGCCGAGCAACCGGTGGTGACCGGTGACAGCTGGCAACAACTACTGGCGGTGTGCGGTGCGCTGGTCGATGGCGCGCATATCGACCCGGGAACGATCGAGTTCTTCGTGCTGCAGCCCAAGGGCGATGGCTTCGGGGTAACCAGCGAACTGACCGGCGAGCGCTTCGGCAGTGGTGGCCAGCCCGGCACCGCCAGCATCATCCGCGCCGGCAGCGATTTCTACGGCTTCCGCGTCGAGGATGGCTGGTTCGGCCAGGGCTTCTCGCTGCTCTCGCAGACCCTGGTCCTGCCGGGCCCGAAAGGCCTGACCAGCACCGGCAACGTGCGCAGCCACATCGACAACGACGCCCAGTACGAATGCGAGAACGTCGACGCGGCCGCCGACCCCGATACCGCCGAAGACTGCCGCACCCGCYGCTTCAGCATCGATTTCGCACTGCGTTTCGACGACAGCGACCGCAGTGCGCGCATCTGGCCACTGCTGATCGAGGAATCCGGCAACACCTGCGGCGGCAAGCGGGTGCGTCAGGAGCACCGCTTCACCCTGGACCCGAGGTCCTGGACCTACTCCTTCCCCGAATCGCTGCGACGCGAAGGCTGCGAATGACGCACACGCGCCGCCGGGGACCTGGAACTTCCCTTCCCACGCAATCTGGAATCTCGTGATGAACGTACTTGTCATCGGCTCTGGCGGCCGCGAACACGCCCTGGCATGGAAGCTGGCCCAGTCCTCCCGTGTCACTGAAGTGCTCGTGGCGCCCGGCAATGCCGGCACCGCCAACGAAGACAAGTGCCGCAACGTGGCGGTGAAGGTCACCGACATCGATGGCCTGCTCGCCCTGGCCCAGGCCGAAGGCGTGGCGCTGACCGTGGTCGGCCCGGAAGTGCCGCTGGTGGCCGGCGTGGTCGACCGCTTCCGCGCCGCCGGCCTGCGCATCTTCGGGCCGACGGCGGCGGCCGCACAGCTGGAAGGCAGCAAGGCCTACGCCAAGGATTTCCTGGCACGCCACAACATCCCCACCGCGTTCTATTCGGTGCACACCGACGTGGACGCGGCACTGGCCTACCTGCGCGAGAAGGGCGCGCCGATCGTGGTCAAGGCCGACGGCCTGGCYGCCGGCAAGGGCGTGATCGTGGCGATGACCCTSGCCGAAGCCGAAGATGCGGTGCGCGACATGCTTTCGGGCAACGCCTTCGGCGATGCCGGCGCGCGCGTGGTGATCGAGGAATTCCTCGACGGCGAGGAGGCCAGCTTCATTTCGATGGTCGATGGCGTGCATGCACTGCCGATGGCCACCTCGCAGGAYCACAAGCGCGTSGGCGACGGCGACACCGGYCCGAACACCGGCGGCATGGGYGCGTACTCGCCGGCYCCGGTGGTGACMSMWGAAGTGCATGCRCGGGTGATGCGCGAGGTGGTSAACCCGACCGTGCAGGGCATGATCGCCGACGGCATCCCATTCACCGGCTTCCTCTACGCGGGCCTGATGATCGATGCCAGCGGCGCGCCGAAGGTGATCGAGTTCAACGTGCGTTTCGGCGACCCGGAAACCCAGCCGGTGATGCTGCGCCTGCAGTCGGACCTGGTCGACCTGGTGGACGCGGCGATCGATGGCCGCTTGGACGAGGTGGACGCGCAGTGGGATCCGCGCCCGTCGCTCGGCGTGGTGCTGGCCGCCAGGCCGTATCCGGAATCGCCGATCACCGGCGAGGTGATCTCCGGCCTGGATGATGTGCCGGCAACGGCCAAGGTGTTCCATGCAGGAACGACGCTGGATGCGCAGGGCCAGGTGCTCAGCGCAGGTGGCCGCGTGCTGTGCGTGGCAGCACTGGGTGACAGCGTGCGCGACGCGCAGGCGAACGCGTACGCGGGCGTGGCGAAGGTGACCTGGGACAACGAGTTCCACCGCACCGACATCGGCTGGCGGGCGATCGCGCGGGAAATCTGAGACCGCGCTGATCCACGCGTGGCGTGGATCTACTGGATCGCGAAGTAGATCCACGCCATGCGTGGATCCAGCAGGAAAAAAAAGGCCCGGCAATGCCGGGCCTTTCCATTACTCAAACGCTTCGCCGCCTTATGCGGTGAACAGCGCCTTCATCTTCTTCAGCGCGTTCGCTTCAACCTGGCGGATACGCTCGGCCGATACGCCGTACTCGTCCGCCAGCTCCTGCAGCGTCACCTTGCTGTCCGCATCCAGCCAACGGCGGCGGATGATGTCGCGCGAACGCGCATCCAGTTCCGCCAGGCCTTCGCGCAGCAGCTGCATCTGGTTGTCTTCGCTGTCCTCGCGCTCGTAGGCCATCGACGGATCTTCGTCATTGGCCACCAGATACGCAGCCGGCGACGGCGGCGCGTGGTCGTTGTCTTCATCGGTGGGGGCATCGAAACCGATATCGCGGCCGGACAGGCGCGATTCCATTTCCAGCACCTCGCGCTCGGACACGTTCAGGTCCTTGGCCACCGCACTGACTTCGGCCGCGTTCATCCAGCCCAGGCGCTTCTTCGACTTGCGCAGGTTGAAGAACAGCTTGCGCTGCGCCTTGGTCGTGGCGACCTTCACGATGCGCCAGTTCTTCAGGATGAACTCGTGCATCTCGGCACGGATCCAATGCACGGCGAAGGACACCAGACGCACGCCCATGTCGGGGTCGAAGCGCTTGACCGCCTTCATCAGGCCGATGTTGCCTTCCTGGATCAGGTCGCCCAGCGCAAGGCCGTAGCCGTTGTAACCGCGGGCCACGTGCACCACGAAGCGCAGGTGCGAATGCACCAGCTCACGGGCAGCGTCCAGATCGTTGCCGTCGCGGAAGCGACGGGCCAGGTCCTGTTCGTTATCGACCGACAGCACCGGAATCTGGTGCACGGCACCGATATAGGCGTCCAGCGAACCGAGCGCACTGGGAATCGGCAGATTGTTTGCCACAAGGGCAGTAGAGGTGTTCTGGCTCATAGGCACCCATCTTAGCAGTCTGGGATTTGGACTGCTAAAGGAGGAAAAAGTTCCAGCATTCCACTGATGAAACACTGGTCCCAAACAGAACCCTACCGTAACGCGATTTGATGACAGTGGCGAGCGCGCTTTTCGGGATACACAATCCCTTGGAATTCAACCCACTAGCCCGGAAAGCGCGGCTATTCCGGGTCAAAGGCAGCTGAACGGGTGGCGGTTTCGCCCATTCAACAGGGGGCAGCGTTGTTCGCCGTTCAGCCCGATGGCGCCAGCATCGCCCGCGGCGGCAGCGACCAGTCGATCGGCGCCTGGCCGCGGCGCTGCAGGTACTCGTTGGCCATCGAGAAATGACGGCAGCCGAGGAAGCCGCGGTGGGCCGACAGCGGCGAGGGATGCGGGGCTTTCAGCACGCGGTGGCGGCCGGTATCGATCACCTTGCCCTTCTGCTGCGCGTAGGCACCCCAGAGCATGAACACCAGGCCCTCGCGCTCGCGGTTCAACACGTCCACCACATGGTCGGTGAAGCCTTCCCACCCGCGCCCCTGGTGCGCACCGGCCTTGCCCTCTTCCACCGTCAGCACCGCGTTGAGCAGCAGCACGCCGCGCTGCGCCCACGGGATCAGGCAGCCGTGGTCCGGGCGGGCAATACCGAGGTCACCCTCGATTTCCTTGTAGATGTTCAACAACGACGGCGGCACCGGCACGCCCGGCTGCACCGAGAAACTCAGGCCATGGGCCTGTCCACGGCCGTGGTACGGGTCCTGGCCGAGGATGACCACTTTCACCTGATCGAACGGGGTCGCATCAAAGGCGGCGAAGATCTGCGGTCCAGGCGGGAACACCGCCGCACCGCTGGCCTTGCGCTGCCGCAGGAAGCTGGACAGCTCGCGCATCTGCGGCTGCAGCAGGTAATCGCCCACACGCTGTTTCCAGCTCGGTTCCAGCTGGATCGCCGGGGTGTCCACTACTTCATCGATCATCGCAACACGTCATCGCAACAGGGGTCCATCATTCAACCGGGCCAGCCGCAGCTGGAACAGCACCTTGGTGATCAGCAGGCGCTCTTCGATCGGCTTCAGCACCAGATCGTTGGCGCCGGCCTGGAGCAGGCCGGTCTGGTTGTGCGGATTGCCATCGCCGGTCATCACCAGCACCGGCAGGCGGCGCTTGCCGTAGCCGAAGTCCACGCGCACGCGCTGCACCACGTCGCGGCCGCTCAGCTCTCCCTTCAGGGTCACATCGGTCAGCACCAGATCGATGCGATGGCGGCTGCGCCCGAGCGATTCGGCGGTGAGCAGGGTAAACGCTTCTTCGGCGCTGACCACATGCATCACGTTGAGCTGCTGGCGCTCGAGCATGCGCTTGGTCGCCTCGGCCACCACCCGGCTGTCCTCGATGTAGAGAATGGTCGCGCCGGGAATGGTCTGCGGCTGCACGTAGCCGCGCACGAAGGTCGCCAGGGCTTCGTGGCCCAGCGATTTGTCGAAGTAGTCGGTGACGTACTCGGTGAAGCGGCGCTGCTCCAGGTGCTGCTGGGCGTCGCCGGAGACCACGATCACCGGCACATAGGCCTGCCCTGCCGCTTCGCGCACCATCCGCGCCAGCGCCAGGCCGTCGCCATCGCGCAGGGTCAACGAGGTGGTGACCAGATCGACCGGCCCCTGCGCCAGCGCATGCTGTGCGTCTTCGATGCTGTCGCAGCCGATCACCTCCACGCCCGGCAGATCGCGCTGCAGGACGTCGGCGATCAGCTTGCGCACCAGCTTGGAGCCGTCAACCACCATCACCCGCGTCGCGGGCCCTTCAAGGTGCTTCAGCGCTTGCGGTTGCATGCCGGTCTCAGGTGTCGGTCGGGCGGGTCTGGCGGAGGAAATGGCCGGTCACCAGCCATGCACCCAGCCAGCCCAGCAACAAGGTGCCAAGCAGCACCAGGCTGCCATGCAGCAGGTCCAGGCCATGCAGCACGAACGGGCTGCCGTAGCTGCGCGACAGCTCGGCCAGCGGCGCGCGCAGGGCGGCACCGGCAATGCCGATCAGGCCCAGCGCGACCGCACCGGCGCCCAGGCCATACCAGGCGCCCAGGTACAGGAACGGGCGGCGGATGAAACCATCGCTGGCGCCGAGCAGCTGCAGCACGCCGATTTCCTCGCGGCGGGCCTGGATGTCCAGGCGCACGGTGTTGCCGACCACCAGCGCGGCACCGGCGCCGAGCAGCACCGACAGCACCTGCACCAGCCGCGCACCAAACGCGAGCCAGGCATCCAGGCGCTGCCGCCACAGGGCGTCGTGCTGCACCAGGTCGGCACCGGGCAGGCTTTCCAGCGCGCGTGCCAGTCGTGCATCGTCCTGGCCCTGGCCGGGGGTGACCACCAGCAACGAGGGCAACGGGTTGTCGTTGAGTGCGTCGATGGCTTCGCCGAGGCCGGCCTGGCGCAGTTCCTCCAGGCCCTGCTCCGGCGTGCGCACGGTGACACTGGCCACGTCCGGCCGGTCGCGCAGCTCCCCGGCCAGGCGCAGCGCACCCGGGCCGTCGACGTCCGCCTTCAGGAAGACATTGATGTCGCGCGACTGCTGCACGCTGCCGGCAAACTGCTTGAGGTTGTCCAGCGCGATCGACAGGCCCAGCGGCAGCGCCAGGGCCAGCGCCATGACCATCACGGTCAGCAGCGTCGCCCACGGCTTGCGGCAGGCACGGCCGAGGCTGAACACCACGCTGTGCACGTGGTGCTGGAACCACACGCCCAGGCGCGACGGCGCAGCAGCTTCGGTGTTTTCGTTCTTGGCCATGGTTACTCCGCCAGATCCTGCGGCGAGATGTCGTCCACCAGCCGGCCGTGGTCGAGGATCAGCACGCGCTTGCGCATGTGGCGCAGCAGCGGCAGGTCATGGCTGACCACCAGCACGCTGGTGCCGCGCGCAGGCAGCTCGGCGAACAGGGACATGATCTCGGCCGCCAGGGTGGGATCGAGRTTGCCGGTCGGCTCGTCGGCCASCAGCAGCTTGGGCTCGCCGACGATGGCCCGGGCGATGCCGACGCGCTGCTGCTCACCGGCCGACAGCTGCGAGGGCAGCGCCTTTTCGCGGTGGCCAAGGCCCATGCGCTCGAGCACCGAACGCACGCGCTTGTTGATGTCGCCACGGCGGGTACCGCGCAGGATCAGCGGCAGGGCCACGTTCTCGGCGATGGAGCGGTCCATCAGCAGGCGGTGGTCCTGGTAGACCGCGCCAACCGCGCGTCGATGCCGCGGCACATCACCGCCGCGCACCTTCAGCAGGTTGCGCTCGTCGAACATCACCGCGCCGCGGCTGGGCCGCTCGTCGAGGTGGATCAACTTGAGCAGGGTGCTCTTGCCCGCCCCGGAGTGACCGGTGACGAACAGCATTTCGCCCGGCGCGACCTCGAAGCTGACATCGGTCAGGGCTTCGTGGCCACCGGCGTACTGTTTGCTGACATTGTCGAAGCGCAGGACACTCATGCCCCGATTATGCAGGACCGGCGCGACAGATCGGTAGCGCC
>NZ_JBFTNR010000132.1:0-7278 GCF_056665995.1 Stenotrophomonas sp. 05L44_2 | reverse complement strand
GCGTCCGATCCGCAGGCTGCAGCACGGGCGATCCAGCAGGAAATCGCGACGGCTTTGGCCGCGCGCTGAGCCCCGCCCCGACGGCGGTCACGCCGGCACCACGAACGCCATCCCGTCGAATGCGGGATGGCGTTCGCATTTGTGCCTGTTGCCCTGACGCACCCGACCCCAGCCGGGAAAACTGTGCGCCGCATCGCGCTGTAAGCGTGGAGCGCCCTCTATCAATCGATGCACCAGCACGGACCGCGGCCGTGCCGGTACCAACCATCGACAGAGGAATACACGGATATGTATCGCAGCACCTCTTTGTTGTTCGGCGGCCTGTTGGCGGCGGCCATCGTCTTTCCCGCCACGGCTGCACCCCAACCCCGCGAAGCACCGCGCATCATCGGCGGCGAGGATGCCAAGCCGGGCGACTACCCGTTCATGGTCAGCCTGCAGGGCATCTCCTACGGCGACACCGACCACACCCGGCACTTCTGCGGCGGCACGCTCATCTCACCGTCCTGGGTGCTGACCGCCGCGCACTGCGTGCAGGGCAATTCGCCCGCCTCGATCGCGGTACTGGGCAATGTCACCAGGCTGTCCACCGAACCGTCCGCGCATGCATCCAACGTCAAGGCCATCCACGTGCACCCGGCGTTCAACAGCGGCAACACGCTGGAACATGATGTTGCCCTGATCCAGCTCAGCGCACCGTTGGCCGATGCGCAGCCGGTCACGCTGCGGTTGCGGCCCGATGCCAGCTATCTCAAGCCAGGCCGGGAGTTCACGGTGATCGGCTGGGGCGACACCGACATCAGTGAAGAACGGCTCTATCCCACCCAGCTGCAGACGGTGCAGACCCCGTTCGTGCCCTTCGCCGAATGCCAGCAGGCCTACGGAGGCGAGCTCGCACGCGGCAAGGTCATCTGCGCCGGCCGCGAAGGGATCGACAGCTGCCAGGGTGACTCCGGTGGTCCGCTGCTGCTGCGCCTGCGCGAGGGCTGGACCCAGTTCGGTGTTGTCAGCTGGGGCGAAGGCTGCGCGTTGGCCGGCTACCCCGGCGTTTATGCCCGAATCGCCGAAAAACATGCCGTAGATTTCATTGAAGCAGTCTGGCAACGCGATTGATCCAGTAAAATCAATGGGTTGAATGACATWTCATCATGTGTTGCGTTAACTTTGCGGGCAGCGTAGGATCGCCGCCATCCGGTCTTCGGGCCGGACATGCGCCACAACACTGTCCACCGGCCTTGCGCCGGTTTGAAGAGCCTGCGATCCCTGTGGTCCGGGCTCTTTTTTTATCCGCCGGGTGCGGCAAGGGCCCATCGGCGCGGGGCGTGGATCCACCGCGCAGTGCGCGCCATGGCAGAAACCGTGACGCCCCGGCTTGCCGCTGTCACGTCGCAGGCCGCAAGATGCGGACCGGTCCGGGGAGTCCGATTGCATGAGCGTGGTAATGCGAGGAAGGTCTGCGCGGGGATGGGGGCTGGCGGCCATGCTGCTGCTGGCCATCGCCGCGTGCCGTGAATCCGGCAGTGATCCGGCCGCCGCGCCGGCTGAACCTGTCGCTGCGGTACAGGCGATGGCGCAACGGCTGGCCGAGGACGACCTGGTCGGCTATGCAAAGCTGTCGGTGCCCCCCAGCCAGTACCAGCGCCTGCAGCAGGCCTGGGCCGACGGCCACAGCCAGTGGCCGCTGACCGGACTGCCGCTGGGCGACCAGCTGCTGCCGATGCTGGCGGCGCTGCGTGAGCCCGGCGCCAGCGTGCAGCTGCAGCGCAGTTTCGATCGCCAGCTGGCCGGCCAGGCCCGTGCCGTGCGCCAGGCCGCGCAGTCGATGGGCAACTTCGGTGTGCAGTACCTGCGGCACCAGAAGGGCTATACGCCCGGCCAGCAGGCGCACTACATCCAGCTGGTGCAGACCCTGGCCGCCTGGGCGCAGGATGCCCCGATCAGCGACCGCGCCAGAGCCCGCAGCAGCATCGCCGCCCTCGTCGGCGCCGCCGCCCAGGTGGGTTTCCAGGACGATGCCGGTCTGCAGGCCGCAGGCATGGAAGGCAGCCTGCAGCAGCTGGCGCCGTTCATCCACACGCTGAAGGCGGTGCTGGCCAGCTATGGCCTGGGTGTGGACGAGGCGCTGCGCAGCGTGCGCGGTGAGCTGCTGTCGGTGGAGGGCGACAATGCCCTGGTGCGCCTGCAGTACGAGCTCGCCGGCCGCGCGATGACCGTGCAGGTGCCGCTGAGCCGGCGCGAGGGTCACTGGTACCTGACCCGTACCCTGGCCGATACCGATGCCCTGTTGCGGCAGGCCGATGCGGCGCGCGCCGCCGCCGCTCCGGACCCTGTGCCCGCCCCGACAACCGATGGGGAAGCGGCAACGCCATCGGCTAAGCCATAATGACGTCGATGTCGAAACAGAACCCGCTGCCGTTCCCCGGCGAAGAATCCCAGCCGACGCCCGCCGACACGGCGCCGGCGTCCCCCTCGACCGACGCCGGCACGCCGCCGGCGGCGACGCCTGTGCACGCGCGTCCTGCCGGCCGCCGCCCGCTGTGGGCGCGYCTGCTCGGGCGCCTGGTGGAACCCTGGCTGTCGCTGAAGATCGAGCCGGAAGACCCGGGCCAGTACAACGATGGCCGCCCGGTCATGTACGTGCTGGAAGACTACGGCCTGTCCAACGCGCTGATCCTGGACAAGGCCTGCCGCCAGGCTGGCCTGCCCTCGCCGCTGGTACCGTTGGCCGGTGACCCCACCGGCCGCAAGCGCGCCTACCTGGCCCTGTCGCGGCGCAGTTCGAGCAACTCGCTGATTCCCGAGCAGCGCGGCGCCAAGACCCATTCCGATTCGCTGGCCAAGGTCCTGCAGGCCCATCGCGTGCGCGACGACCTGGATGTGCACTTGGTGCCGGTGTCGATCTTCGTCGGCCGCGCCCCGGACAAGCAGAGCGGCTGGTTCGCCGTGCTGTTCTCGGAAAACTGGGCGCTGGTCGGCCGCTTCCGCCGCCTGCTCGGCCTGCTGCTGAACGGCCGCAACACCATCGTCCGCTTCGCACCGCCGATCTCGCTGCGCAGCACGGTCGACGAGGGCCTGGAGCCCGAGCGTACGGTGCGCAAGCTGCAGCGCGTGCTGCGTACCCATTTCCGCCGCATCCGCGAGTCGGTGATCGGTCCTGACCTGTCGACCCGGCGCCTGCTGGTGGACCAGGTGCTGGCCGCCGAGACGGTGCGCGAGGCGATCGCCTCGCAGGCCAAGCGCGACAACAGCAAAACCAGCGATGCCTGGAAGAAGGCGCACGCCTACGCCTGGGAAATCGCCGCGGACTATTCCAGCCCGGTGGTGCGCTCGGCCAGCTTCATGCTCAGCCATGTGTGGAACCGCATCTACGCCGGCGTGCTGGTGCACCACCTGGACAAGTTCAAGGCCGCAGCGCCGGGCCACGAAGTGGTCTACGTGCCCAGCCACCGCAGCCACATGGACTACCTGCTGCTGTCCTACCTGCTGTACGACCGCGGCATCGTGCCGCCGCACATCGTGGCCGGCATCAACCTGAACCTGCCGGTGGTGGGCACCCTGCTGCGCAAGGGCGGTGCGTTCTTCATCCGTCGCTCGATCCGCGGCAACGCGCTGTATTCGGCGGTGCTGAGCGAGTACGTGGCGCAGCTGGTCGCCGGTGGCTATTCCATCGAGTACTTCGTCGAGGGCGGGCGCTCGCGTACCGGCCGGTTGCTGCAGCCCAAGGGCGGCATGATCTCGATGACCCTGCGTGCGTTCCTGCGCCAGCCGCGCAAGCCGGTGCTGTTCCAGCCCATCTACATCGGCTACGAGAAGCTGATGGAAGGCGGCAGCTACCTGGATGAACTGTCCGGGCGGCCCAAGGAGAAGGAATCGATCTGGCAGCTGCTGTGGGGCATCCCCAAGGTGCTYAAGCAGAACTACGGCCAGGTGGTGGTGAACTTCGGCGAACCCATCGCGCTGAACGATGTGCTGGCCGAGAAGGCTCCGGAGTGGGGTGGCGAGGCGGTGTCCGAGGACGAGAAGCCCTCGTGGCTGTCGACCACCGTCGATACCCTGGCCGAGCGCATCCAGGTGCGCATCAACGGCGCGGCCGACGTCAATCCGATCAACCTGCTGGCGCTGGCGCTGCTGTCCACGCCCAAGCATGCGATGGGCGAGGCCGACCTGATCGCGCAGATCGAGCTGTGCAAGACCCTGCTGGTGGAGATGCCGTATTCGGGCCGGGTGACGGTGACCCCGCACTCGCCGGAGCGGATCATCGCCCACGCCGAAGAAATCAACGTCCTCACCCGCATCAAGCACCCGCTGGGCGACGTGCTCAGCGTCAGCGGTGATACCGCGGTGTTGCTGAGCTACTTCCGCAACAACGTGGTGCACCTGTTCACCGCATCGTCGTGGGTGGCCTGCTGCTTCCAGAACAACCGCCGCATGAGCCGCACCGGCCTGGTGCAGCTGGGCCGCACGGTGTACCCGTTCCTGCAGGCCGAACTGTTCCTGCCGTGGACCGAGGACGAGTTCGCCCAGCGCATCGACCAGACCATCGACGTGTTCGTGCGTGAGGGCCTGCTGCAGAACGTCAACGAAGACGACGGCGGCATCCTTGCCCGCAACACCGGGCAGACCGACGAAGTGTTCCGCCTGCGCGCGATCGGTCACTCGCTGCAGCAGGCATTCGAGCGCTACTACATCGCCATTTCGGTGCTGGTGAAGAACGGCCCGGGCACGCTCGGCGCCGCCGAGCTGGAAAGCCTGTGCCAGCAGGCCGCACAGCGCCTGAGCCTGCTCTATGCACCGGCCGCGCCGGAGTTCTTCGACAAGTCGCTGTTCCGCGGCTTCATCCAGAAGCTGCGCGAGCTGCGCCTGGTGTGGCCGGACGAGAACAGCAAGCTGCTGTTCGACGAGCGCCTGGACGCCTGGGCCAAGGATGCCAAGTTCATCCTCGGCCGCGAACTGCGCCACACCATCGAACGGGTCAGCCCGGAAGCGGCGCGCCCGGACGAACCGGCACCGCAGGATTGAACCTGCGGCGCCTGTCGGGCCTGGCCGCGTTGATCGCGGCCGGAGGCCTTGCGGCTACTTCGGCGCAGGCTGCAGAAGCCTGCGTGGACGACAACCTGCCCGGGCGCCTGGCCGATGCGCCGGTGCGCCTGTGTATCGAGGCCGGGCAACCGGTGCGCTACCGCTTGTGGTTGGCCGGCGAGGTGCGCATCAGCGGTGATGAATCCGCCGCTCGCCAGGGTCTTGCCGGTGACTGGTACGGGCACCCGCTGGGTCTGCGCTGTTCCGGTGCCGACAACGTGCGCCGCTGCGACCTGACCGTGGACGGTGAGGCGGCCTGGAGTGCGGAGCTGGCGCTGCCGCGTTGATGCAGGGCCCCATCCACGCATGGCGTGGATCCATAGGCTGCCGCTGTGCCATCGGCGTTCGGGGCGGCGTAGGCCAGTAGATCCACGCCATGCGTGGATGGGCCACCGGTTACGCCGGTTCGTCCGGAATCTGCAGGCTTTCCAGCTTGGTGATGCAGTCCTTCAGCTGCAGCTTGCGCCGCTTCAGGCGCTTGAACTCCAGCTCATCTTCGCCGTTGGCGGCCATGCGCGCGATCTGTTCATCCAGCGACCGGTGCTCGGCGCGCAGGGCGACGAGGTGTTCGACGATTTCGGCGGGGTTGTAGGTGTCCACGGTCTCCGAGCATACACAGCGACGATGACTGCCGGGAGAGGGGAATCCCGACCCCGGGTCCGGGCTGCCACAAGCCGGTAGAATGGCGCCATGTCCGCCGTGATCTCCCTGCCCGATCCCCCGCAGCGCGTTCCGCGCGATCCGCGCGTGGACGGGCTCGGGGCGGACAAGCTGGGCAAGCGCCTGCGCCGCCAGGTCGGCCAGGCCATCGCCGACTTCGGCATGATCGAAGCGGGCGACAAGGTCATGGTCTGCCTGTCCGGCGGCAAGGACAGCTACACCCTGCTGGACCTGCTGCTGCAGCTGCAGAAAAAGGCGCCGGTGCCGTTCGAACTGGTGGCGGTGAACCTGGACCAGAAACAGCCGGGTTTCCCCGCGCACGTCCTGCCGGAGTACCTGGCCGGGCTGGGCGTGCCGTACCAGATCATCGAGCAGGACACGTATTCAGTGGTCAGCCGGGTCATCCCGGAAGGCCGCACGATGTGTTCGCTGTGCTCGCGCCTGCGCCGTGGCGCCCTGTACAACCACGCCAAGGCGCATGGCTTCAGCAAGATCGCACTGGGCCACCATTGCGATGATGTGGTGGCCACGTTCTTCCTGAACCTGTTCCACCACGCCAAGCTGGCCGCCATGCCACCGAAGCTGCTCAGCGACGATGGCCAGCACGTGGTGATCCGCCCGCTGGCGTACGTGCGCGAGCACGACATCGCGCAGTACGCGCAGGCGCGCCGTTTCCCGATCATTCCCTGCACCCTGTGTGGCAGCCAGGAAAACCTGCAGCGTCGGCAGGTCGGCCTGATGCTCAAGCAGTGGGACCAGGACCATCCGGGGCGCATTGAACAGATTGCACGTGCAATGGCCGACGTGCGACCTGCGCAGCTGGCCGATGCCGCCCTGTTCGATTTCATGTCCCTGGGCCGCCGTGGCGATGCGGCGCATGCCGATGCCTGGCCGGCCGACGCAGTTCCCGAGACGCCTGCCGTTTAAGGTCGGGCGCCCTTCTTCTTCAGACACCGGAATTCCATGTTCTTTCGCAACCTGACGTTCTTCCGCTTCCCGACTGCCACTGATTTTTCCGAAGTCGATACCCTGCTGCCGCACGCCCTGCTCAAGCCGGTGGGCGCACTGGAAATGAACTCGCGTGGTTTCATCTCGCCATTCGGCCGCGAAGAGAAGGAAGTGCTCTCGCACCGCATTGCCGAACACCTGTGGCTGACCGTCGGTGGCGAGGACAAGATCCTGCCGGGCGCGGTGGTCAACGACCTGCTCGAGCGCAAGCTGGAGGAGATCGAAGAGAAGGAAGGCCGCCGCCCCGGTGGCCGCGAGCGCAAGCGCATGAAGGACGACCTGCTGCATGAACTGCTGCCGCGCGCCTTCGTGAAGTCCTCGCGCAACGATGCCTTCATCGACCAGCTGCACGGCTATGTGGCGGTGGACACCTCCAGCCGCAAGACCGGCGAATACTTCATGTCCGACATCCGCGGCCTGCTTGGCAGCTTCCCGGCGATGCCGCTGAACGCCGAAGTCGCGCCGCGTTCGATCCTGACCGGCTGGATCGCCGGCGAGCCCCTGCCCACCGGCTTCAGCCTGGGCGAGGAG
>NZ_JBFTNR010000131.1:0-7281 GCF_056665995.1 Stenotrophomonas sp. 05L44_2 | reverse complement strand
CCCTGACGGTGCGCGAGGACGGCCAAGTGGTGGAAACCCGCGAGGTGGCCGATCCGTTTGCCGAGGTCGAGGCGCTGCGCAGTGCTCACTCGGCGCCGAAGCTGGAAGGCCTGCCGGGCTTCACCGGTGGCCTGGTCGGCTGGTTCGGGTTCGAGTGCATCGGCTACATCGAGCCGCGCCTGGCATCGCCGGCCGGCCGCGACGAACTGGGCACTCCGGACATCCTGCTGCTGCACTCCGATGAGCTGGCGGTGTTCGACAACCTGAAGGGCCGGCTGTACCTGATCGTGCACGCCGACCCGCGCGTCGAAGGCGCCTTTGAACAGGCCCAAGCGCGCCTGGACGCATTGGCGGCCAGGCTGCGCGCGCCGGGTGCCGGCTATCCGGCACCACTCACCAGCGACGTGCTGGACGAGTCCGATTTCGTTTCAGGTTTCACCCGCGAAGGCTTCGTCGATGCGGTCCAGCGCAGCAAGGAGTACATCCGTGCCGGCGACATCTTCCAGGTGGTGCTCAGCCAGCGCCTGAGCGTGCCATTCAAGGCGCGCCCGGTGGATGTGTATCGCGCGCTGCGTGCACTGAATCCGTCGCCGTACATGTATTTCCTCGATGTCGGCGACCTGCAGGTGGTCGGCTCCTCGCCGGAAATCCTGGTGCGTCTGCAGGACGGTGAAGTGACCGTGCGCCCGATCGCCGGCACCCGCCCGCGCGGCGCCACGCCGGAACTGGACCAGGCGCTGGAAGTCGAGCTGCTGGCCGATCCGAAGGAACGCGCCGAGCACTTGATGCTGATCGACCTGGGCCGCAACGACGCCGGCCGCGTGTCCAAAGCCGGTACCGTGGAAGTGGGCGAGCAGTTCGTGATCGAACGCTACAGCCACGTCATGCACATCGTCAGCGAAGTGACCGGGCAGCTGCAGCCGGGCCTGAGCTACGCCGACGTGCTGCGCGCCACCTTCCCGGCCGGTACGGTCAGCGGCGCGCCGAAGATCCGCGCGCTGGAAGTGATCCGCGAACTGGAACCGATCAAGCGCAATGTCTACGCTGGCAGCATCGGTTACATCGGCTGGCACGGCGATGCCGATACCGCGATCGCGATCCGCACCGCCGTGATCAAGGACGGCCGCCTGTACGTGCAGGCCGGCGCCGGCATCGTCTACGACTCGGACCCGGACAAGGAATGGGACGAGACGATGAACAAGGGCCGCGCGCTGTTCCGTGCCGTCGCCCAGGCCGCCAAGGGCCTGTGAGTTTCCCCGTGCTGTGGCCTGCGCCGCAGCACCCCTCGCTGTTTCCGTTCAAGACAAGGAGTACCGCATGAAGCTGCTGAGCGCATTGCTGTGGTCGTCGCTGCTGGCCACGATGGCCCCGTCTGCCTGGGCGCAGGCCAACACCATTCCCTCGCAGCCGCACCTGCTGGTGAAGGGCGAGGGCGCGCGAACGGTGATGCCGGACCGGTTCACCGTCGAACTGCTGGTCAAGTCCACCGATCTTCAGCCGGATACAGCGCGCTCGCGCGTGCAGGGCAATGTCGATGCGGTGCTGGGTGCGTTCAAGCGCAACCATGCACTTCCGGCAAGCGTGGTGGCGGACAACCTGACCATCCAGCCGGACTACCGCTACAGCGTGCAGGGCAAGCAGGAATACTTGGGGACACGGGTGAGCCGGCGGCTGAAAGGCAGCTTCGGCACCACCGGCGACCTGCAGGCCTTCCTGCGCGCGGTCGATGCCAGCGATGACCTGCAGATCAGCAGCATGCGGCCTGGCTACTCGAAGGAAGCCGCACTGCGTGGCGAACTCAAGGCCGAAGCGGCAACGCAGACACGCGCCTCCGCCAAGCACCTTGCCACGGCCTATGGCGCGCGCATCACCGGCCTCTACAGCATCTCCGACGTGGCCCCGAACTTCGCCTACGGCGTGCAGGCAGGCAACTGGCCCCGCAGCGGCGATCTGGTGACGCCGCCTTCGCCGCCCTCGCCCGAGGCGCCGATGAACAGCATCGAGACCACGGGCTCGCGCCTGTCCGAATCCATCGAAGCCGGCCCCATCACCTACACCGAAAACGTGTACGCCATTTTCCTGATAAGCGACGGAACCTGACCATGTTGTGGATGATCGACAACTACGACAGCTTCACCTACAACCTCGTGCAGTACCTGCAGACGCTGGGTGCCGAAGTGAAGGTGGTGCGCAACGATGCGATGAGCGTGGACGAGATCGCCGCGCAGAAGCCCGAACGCATCGTCATTTCGCCCGGCCCGTGCACGCCCAACGAAGCGGGCGTGTCGCTGGAGCTGATCCGGCGCCTGGGCCCGACCACGCCGATCCTCGGCGTGTGCCTGGGCCACCAGGGCATCGGCCAGGTCTACGGCGGCACGGTCATCCGCGCCGGCAACATCATGCACGGCAAGACCTCGCCGATCCGCCATGAAGGCAAGGGCGTGTTCGCCGGCCTGCCGGACGGTTACCAGGCCACCCGCTACCACTCGCTGGTGGTGGACAAGAACAGCCTGCCCGACGCGCTGGAAGTGACCGCGTGGACCGAGAACGAGGATGGCTCGATCGAAGAGATCATGGGCCTGCGCCACCGCCAGTTCCCGGTGGAGGGCGTGCAGTTCCATCCCGAATCGATCCTCACCGAGCACGGTCACGCGCTGCTGCGCAATTTCCTGCAGCGCCCGGCTGCCTGATCCAAGGAGTATTCCGATGAGCTTCTCCCCCCAGGAAGCCCTGCAACGCACCATCGAACACCGCGAAATCTTCTTCGACGAAATGGTCGACCTGATGCGGCAGATCATGCGCGGCGACGTCTCGCCGATGATGACCGCCGCCATCCTCACCGGCCTGCGTGTGAAGAAGGAGACCATCGACGAGATCGCCGCCGCGGCGACGGTGATGCGCGAATTCGCGCTGGCCGTGCCGGTCGCCGATACCACCCACCTGGTCGACATCGTCGGCACCGGTGGCGATGGCTCGCATACGTTCAACATCTCAACCTGCGCGATGTTCGTTGCTGCAGCCGCCGGCGCGCGCGTAGCCAAGCATGGCAACCGCAGCGTGTCGTCCAAGTCCGGCAGCGCTGATGCGGTCGAGGCATTGGGCGCGGCGATCGAGCTGCAGCCGGCGCAGGTGGCGGCGGCCATCGAACAGACCGGCATCGGTTTCATGTTCGCGCCGATCCACCATCCGTCGATGAAGGTGGTGGCGCCGGTGCGTCGCGAGATGGGCGTGCGCACCATCTTCAACATCCTCGGGCCGCTGACCAACCCGGCCAGCGCACCGTCGGTGCTGATGGGCGTGTTCCATCCCGACCTGGTGGGCATCCAGGCGCGCGTGCTGCGCGAGCTGGGTACCGAGCGTGCGATGGTGGTCTGGGGCCGCGACAACATGGACGAGATCTCGCTGGGCGCCGGCACCCTGGTGGGTGAGCTGCGCGACGGCAAGGTGCGCGAGTACGAGATCCATCCGGAAGACTTCGGCATCGCCATGTCGGCCAGCCGCAACCTGCGCGTGGACGGCCCGGAGCAATCCATTGCCATGCTGCGCGCGGTGCTCGACAACGAGCCGGGTCCGGCGCTGGACATCGTCGCCCTGAATGCGGGCGCAGCGTTGTACGTGGCCGGCGTAGCCAGCGATATCGGCGACGGCCTGGCCCGCGCCCGCGCGGTCATCGCCGATGGCAGCGCCCGTGCCCGCCTGCAGCAGTATGTCGATACCACCCGCGCGCTGGTTGCCTGAGCGCGCGGTTCAGCCTGACCCACCCGATGGCCGATAATGGTCGTCCTCACCGCCCCAGCACCGACCCGACGACGATGAGCGATATCCTGCAGACGATCCTGGCCCGCAAGGCCGAAGAAGTAGCCCAGCGCCGCGCCCAGCGGCCGCTTGAGGAGCTGCAGGCCGCGCTGGCCGATGCGCCACCGGTGCGCGGTTTCGTGCGCGCGCTGCAGGCCGCGGTGGCCAATGGCGATCCGGCGGTGATTGCCGAAGTGAAGAAGGCCAGCCCGTCCAAGGGCGTGATCCGCCCCGACTTCCGCCCGGCCGACATCGCGGTCAGCTATGAGTTCGGCGGCGCCAGCTGCCTGTCGGTGCTGACCGACGTGGATTTCTTCCAGGGGGCCGACGTCTACCTGCAGCAGGCCCGCGATGCCTGCACGCTGCCGGTGCTGCGCAAGGACTTCGTGATCGACGCCTACCAGGTGGTCGAGGCGCGCGTGCTTGGCGCCGACTGCATCCTGCTGATCGTCGCTGCGCTGGACGATACGCAGCTGGCCACGCTGTCCGAACTGGCGATGTCGCTGGGCATGGACGTGCTGGTGGAAGTGCATGACATCGACGAACTGGAGCGTGCGCTGCAGGTGCCGGCGCCGATGATCGGCATCAACAACCGCAACCTGCGCACCTTCGAAGTGTCGCTGCAGACCACGCTGGACATGCGCCTGGCCGTGCCGCGCGATCGCCTGCTGGTCACCGAGAGTGGCATTCTTGGCCCGCAGGACGTGGCGCTGATGCGCGATGCCGGCATCCACTCGTTCCTGGTCGGCGAGGCCTTCATGCGCGTGGAAGAGCCGGGTGAGGGTCTGCGTCAGCTATTCTTCGCAGCATGAAAACGCACTATCCAACGCCGCGCGAGGATGCGCCGCTGGTGGTCTTCGACTTCGACCACACCCTGTATGACGGCGATTCGGGCACCCACCTGTTCGCCTCGCTGATCAAGCGCAACCCGCTGCGGATGCTGGCGGCGCTGCTGGTCACCCCGATCGCCGGGCCGATGGTGGCGATGCTGCCGACCCGCCGTGCCGGTATCTCGGTCTATGTCTGGATCGGCAGTTTCGGGCTGCACCGCGCGCGTGAGTTCAACAAGGTGATCGACGCCTACGTGCTGCGCAACGAGGCGCAGATGCGCGCCAAGCTGTTGCCACAGGCGCTGGAGGTGTTCGCCGCGCATCGTGCCAAGGGCGACCGCGTGGTGGTGGCCACCGGTGCGCCGCCGGAGTTGGCCCGTGCGATCCTGGCCTTTGTCGCTCACCAGGACGTGCCGGTGATCGGCACCGAAGTGGGGCCGCGTCTGGGCGGGGTAGGGCCGACCCGACACTGCCACAACGAAGAGAAGATGCGCATGCTGCGCGAGCGCGGCTACGGCGACATCGACATCGCCTATTCCGACAGTACCGCCGACCTTCCGCTGCTGCTGGCGGCGAAAGCGCCGGTGGTGGTCAACCCGAAGCCGGCCAAGGTGGAATTCTTCCGCCGCGTGCTGCCGGCCGGCACCCGCATCCTCAACTGGGGCTGCGTGGACCGCGGTGGCGAGAAGGCGTAATCGATCCCGCCTGCCCGCCGGGCAGGGACCCGGTAGTGCCGGCCGCTGGCCGGCAACCTGGCAAGCGTTTCCGCAGTTCATGAGGTTGCCGGCCAGCGGCCGGCACTACCGAAGCCCGCGCGGGTAGCGCCGGGCCACGCCCGGCGGGCGGTCAGCGGCCCAGGTACCCGAACAGTGCATGGCCCACCTGGAACAGGCTGATGCCCAGCACCAGCACGCCCACTGCGACCAGCACCCAGCGCTCCTTCACCCGCTTCACCAGCACCGCCGCCACCGGCGCGGCCATCATGCCGCCGATCAACAGGCCGGCGACGATCTGCAGGTGCTGCACCCCCATCGACAGCAGGAACGTGGCCGAAATGGTCAGGGTGACCACGAACTCGGCCGCGTTGACGGTGCCGATGGTGGTCCTGGCCTGGCCACCGCTGGCGAGCAGGGTGGAGGTGGCCACCGGGCCCCAGCCGCCGCCGCCGCTGGCATCGAGCAGGCCAGCGAAGAATCCCAGCACCGGCACCCGGCGGATCTCGCCCTTGGGCATCCAGCGGCCGGCCGCGCGGGCCAGGATGATGATGGCTAGCACCAGCAGGTACAGGTAGATCAGCGGGCGGATCAGGTCGCCAGGGACCTGTGTCAGGACGTACGCGCCGAGTGCACCACCCAGTGCGCCGGGCAGGGCGAGGCGGAAGAACAGGCGTTTGTCGACATTTCCTGCTACCAGATGCGACACACCGGATGCGCCGGTGGTGAACACCTCAGCGGTATGGACGCTGGCGCTGACCTGTGCGGGAGGCAGCCCCATGCTGAGCAGCACCGATGAAGAAACCAGCCCGAATGCCATGCCCAGCGCACCATCGACCAGCTGTGCGCCAAGGCCGATGAGGATGAACCACCAGAATTCGCTGCTCAGTTCCATGGATCGAGCCTAGCGGAAGCGGGTGTGCGGGACATGCGATGGCACGTCGCACGTATGGCGACCCGCCGGGCATGGCCCGGCGCTCCCGGCGCAGATCCTGTGGTAGCGCCGGGCCATGCCCGGCGGACACCGGGTGGTCAACGGGTGCCGTACAGCACCACGGTCTTGCCGCGGGCGTGCAGCAGGCCGTCGGTCTGCAGCTTCTTCAGCACCCGGCCGGCCATTTCGCGCGAGCAGCCGACCAGGCGGGCCAGTTCCTGGCGTGAGACGCGCAGCTGGCTGCCCTGCGGATGGCTCATCGACTCCGGCTCCTGCGCCAGATCGTGCAGGGTGCGCACGATACGGTCGGTGACATCCAGGAACGCCAGGCGGCTGGCCTTGCGGCTGGTGTCCAGCAGGCGCTTGGAGATCTGCTGGCCCAGCGCGTACAGCAGGCGCGGGGCATCGGCCGACAGCGGGCCGAGGAACAGCTGATGCAGGCGCTCGTAGCTGATTTCAGCCAGCTCACAGGCGGTGCGGGTGCGCAGGATCACCTCGCGGCGGTCCGACTCCACGAACAGGCCCATCTCGCCGACGAACTCACCGGCGCCGAAATAGCCCAGCACCAGCTCGCGGTCCTCCTCCTCCTCGGCCATGATCGAAACCGAGCCGCTGATGACGTAATACAGGGTTCCCGCCGGGTCACCGGGTCGGAAGACGTCGGTACGGGTGGGATAGCGCCGCCGGTGGCTGTGTGCCAGGAAGCGGTCGATTGTTGCGATGTCCAAGGCCAATGGGCTGCTAGCTAGGCGCACGGTTGACACGATAGGGGCGCTCCCTCTGCGCATGAACGGATTCACGGGGTCGATAGCGGAGCTTAACCAGCGCAATTGTTAAGGGCAAACAGTGTGCCAGAACCTGAGCGTCTTCACGTTCCCCCTGGAGACACTTATGCCGCATAATTCCCCCTTTCCCTTCTTACACAGGAATCGACCGCCGTGGTCAAGCCGTTGCCTCGCCTGAGGTTGCAGGGTTTCAACAACCTCACCAAGGCGCTGAGCTTCAACAT
>NZ_JBFTNR010000130.1:0-10778 GCF_056665995.1 Stenotrophomonas sp. 05L44_2 | reverse complement strand
GTGGTGCAGTGGTGTCGCGAGTATTTTGCTGATCGCGCCTGAAAACCGATCCTCACGCCGCCGGATTCATCTTCGGATAACCTCGGCTTCGGAAAATGCGCGGTCTTTGTCCCTCCTTGGCCGAGTCCCCCCATGAGCCAACCCGAGCTGTCTGTCGTTGTCCCCGTATTCAACGAGCGCGACAACGTCGCGCCCCTGGTGGCCGAAATCACCGCTGCACTGCGCGGACGGCTGCCGTTCGAGATCGTCTACATCGACGATCATTCGCGCGATGACACCCTGGCCGTGCTGCAGGGCCTGAAGGCCACCACGCCGGAGCTGCGCGTGCTGCACCACGTCTCGCAGAGCGGGCAGAGCACCGCGGTACGTACCGGCGTCAAGCACGCGCGTGCGCCGTGGATCGCCACCCTCGACGGTGATGGCCAGAACGATCCGGCCGACATCCCCAGGCTGCTGGACGCCCGTGATGCGGCCGATGCCCAGGTGAAGCTGTTCGCCGGCTGGCGCGTCAACCGCCAGGACAGCGGCAGCAAGCGCTGGGCCAGCAAGTGGGCCAATGCCATCCGCGCGCGCATGCTGCGCGATGACACTCCCGATACCGGCTGCGGCATCAAGCTGTTCGAGCGCAACGCCTTCCTCGATCTGCCSTACTTCGAYCACATSCAYCGCTATCTGCCGGCGCTGATGCAGCGTGCCGGCTGGAAGACCACCAGCGTGCCGGTCAACCATCGCCACCGTACGGCCGGCGTGTCCAAGTACAACAACCTGGGCCGCGCGCTGGTCGGCATCCGCGACCTGCGCGGCGTGGCCTGGCTGATCACCCGCAGCAAGCGCACCGCGGTGGAGGAGCGTTGATGGATCTGGAGCTGCACTGGCTGGACCAGCCGCTGACCTGGTTGTACTGGACCGGCCTGCATGTGACCGGCTGGAAGCTGATCGGCTACACCGGCGCGTTGATGTTCGGTGGCCGCTGGCTGGTCCAGTTCGTCGCCTCCAAGCGCGCCGGCAAGCCGGTGATCCCGCGCCTGTTCTGGTACATGAGCGTGGTCGGCAGCCTGATGACGCTGAGCTACTTCCTGTTCTCGGCCAAGCAGGACTCGGTGGGCGTGCTGCAGAACCTGTTCCCGGCGTTCACCGCGTTGTACAGCCTGCAGCTGGACATCAAGCATCGCGGCTGGAAGCGGGACAAGGCCAGTCACTGACGCCCTGGTAGATGCCGACCTTGGTCGGCGCTGGTTTTCTCCGGGTGCCAACCAAGGTTGGCAGCTACCAGAGCGGCGACGCAGGCACCGCTGTGGTAGCGCCGGGCCATGCCCGGCGGCTGTGGAATGGCGGCCAACATCGGCCGCGCTGCGCGCTCGCGGGGCATGGCCCCGCGCTACCGTGCGCCTTCGGCGCTGGGTCTCCCCGCCTGCCAACCAAGGTTGGCAGCTACCAGGGCTAGGCCCAGGCAGAACCTGTTCCCGGCGTTCACCGCGTTGTACAGCCTGCAGCTGGACATCAAGCATCGCGGCTGGAAGCGGGACAAGGCCAGTCACTGACGCCCCGGTAGACGCCGACCTTGGTCGGCGCTGGTTTTCTCCGGGTGCCAACCAAGGTTGGCAGCTACCAGAGTGGCCACGCAGGCGCCGCCGTGCCCGGGTGATGCCGACCTTGGTTGGCCCGATGCGTCCGCGGCAGGAGCATCCACGCATGGCGTGGATCTACTGAGGCAGGACCTTCGTCCCATGCCATGCGCGGTGAGGGGTGCCATGATCGGGGTCTGCCTTCCCGGGAACCTGTGCTTGTGAAAACCCGTCTTGCCGTAGCCCTGCTGATCGCCCTGTCTGCCCCTGCCGTGGCCCTGGCCGCACCACCCACCGCCGTCGCGCCGGCCAGCGTGGCTACCGAGTCGCCCGCCGATGCCGCCTTCCGCGCGCTGTACGAGAAGGAATGGAAGTGGCGCCAGCAAGGCGGCGGCGAGGCCAGCGAGGACGAAGACGCGCCGGCCAATGCCACCCGCATGCCCGACGTCGGCCCGGCCGCGCAGCAGGCACGCCTGGAGGTATGGGACCAGACCCTGGCCGCGCTGAAGAAGATCGACCCGAAGACCCTTTCGCCCGACAACCAGGTCAACTACGCGATCTACCGCGACCAGGTGTTCAACCTGGCCGAAGAAGTGCGCCTGCGCGGCTACGAGATGCCGTTCAACGCCGATTCCTCGTTCTGGTCCAACCTGTCCTTCATGGCCCGGCGCGAAATGAAGACCGTGCAGGACTACCAGAACTACATCGCGCGCTTGAATGATGTGCCGCGCTACTTCGACCAGCAGACCGGGAACATGCGTGCCGGCCTGAAGCGCGGCTTCAGCGTGCCGCGTGCGGTGCTTGATGGCCGCGAGGTGTCCATCGCCACTGTCGCCGAACTGAAGGACCCGACCGAATCGCCGTTGTACGCGCCGTTCAAGAAGCTGCCCAACACCGTCCCGGCTGCGGAGCAGGCCAAGCTGCAGGCACAGGCCCGCGCGGCGATCAGCGGCAAGGTGGTGCCGGCGTTCCAGCAACTGCGCACTTTCTTCGTCAACGAATACGTGCCACAGGCGCGTACCACCCTGGCCGCCGAAGCGATGCCTGACGGCAAGGCGTACTACAAGCAGCAGATCCACGAATACACCACGCTGGACCTGTCGCCGGACGAGATCCACCGCATCGGCCTGGATGAAGTGGCACGCATCCAGAAGGAAATGAACGACATCATCAAGCAGGTGAAGTTCAAGGGCAGCTTTGCCGAGTTCCTGACCTTCCTGCGTACCGACCCGCAGTTCTACGCCAAGACGCCGGAAGAACTGCTGTCGCGCGCCGCATGGATCTCCAAGCGCGCCGATGGCCAGCTCGGCAAGTACATGACATTGCCGCGCGCGCGCTTCACCATCGTGCCGGTGCCGCCGGACATCGCGCCGTTCTGGACCGCCGGCCGTGGTGGCATGGGCACCTACTGGCTCAACACCTACAACCTGCCGTCGCGCCCGCTGTACAACCTGCCGGCGTTGACCCTGCACGAATCCGACCCGGGCCATGCACTGCAGGGTGCCATCGCTGCCGAGCAGAAGAACCTGCCGGAGTTCCGCCGCAATGCCTACATCTCCGCCTATGGCGAAGGTTGGGCGCTGTACTGCGAGAAGCTGGGCGTGGAAATGGGCATCTACGAAACCCCGTACGAGGATTTCGGTCGCCTGACCTACGAGATGTGGCGCGCCACGCGCCTGGTGATCGACACTGGCGTGCACAGCAAGGGCTGGAGCCGCGAGCAGGCGCTGGCCTACCTGCGTGACCACACGGCGCTGAGTGAGCACGAAGTGACCACCGAAGTGGATCGCTACATTTCCTGGCCGGGGCAGGCGTTGAGCTACAAGCTCGGCGAGATCGCCATCGTGCGCCTGCGTGCGCAGGCCGAGAAGGAGCTGGGCGACAAGTTCGACGTCAAGGGCTTCTGCGGGACGGAGCCCTTTCCGCTGGAAAGGGCTCCGACCCCCTCTCATCTCACCCTGCCACGCGCACCTTCGCCACGCGCGCGGCGAAGGTCGGCAGCACCAGCAGGGTCAGCACCGTGGCGGTGATCAGGCCACCGATCACCACCGTCGCCAGCRGCTTCTGCACTTCCGCACCGGAACCACTGGCGRTCGCCATCGGAATGAAGCCGACGATGGCCACCAGTGCGGTGGTCAGCACCGCGCGGATACGGCTGGATGCACCGTTGATTGCGGCCATCATCGGCACGTCACCGGCGTCCAGACGCTCGCGGATCGCCTGCATCAGCACCAGGCCGTTGAGCGTGGCCACGCCGGACACGGCGATGAAGCCCACCGCGGCCGACACCGAGAACGGCATGCCGCGCAGCAGCAGGGCGAGGATGCCGCCGACCAGCGCCAGCGGTACGCAGCTGAACACCAGCACCGCTTCCTTGCCGCTGCGCAGGGCCATGAACAGCAGGCTGCCGATCAGCAGGAATACCACTGGCACCACCGTGGCCAAGCGCTTTTCCGCGCGCTGCAGGTTCTCGAACTGGCCACCCCAGGTCAGGTACGCACCGGGCGGCAGTGCCACGTCGGCCACGGCGGCCTGTGCTTGGCCAACGAATCCGCCGAGGTCGCGGCCGCGCACGTTGGCCTGCACCACCACCCGGCGGCTGCCGTTGTTGCGGCTGATCTGGTTCGGCCCTTCGCTGACGCTGATGCGTGCCACCGAGGACAGCGGAATCACCACGCCGGCCGGCGTGGCGATCGGCAGCGAGGCCAGCTGATCCGGGTCGTTGCGTGCGCTGTCATCCAGACGTACCACCACATCGAAGCGACGGTCGCCCTCGAAGATCTTGCCGGCTGCCGTGCCGCCGATGCCGGTGGACAGCGCATCGCTGACGTCGGCGGCGGTCAGCCCGTACTGCGCTGCCGCTACATGGTCGATCTTGACGTTGAGCGTGGGCAGGCCGGAAATCTGCTCCACCCGCACATCGGCCGCGCCCTCCACCGCGCGCAGCTTCAGCGCCACCTGGTCGGCCACCTTCTGCAGCTGGCTGAAGTCATCGCCGAAGATCATCACTGCCAGGTCGGTGCGTACGCCGGAAATCAGCTCGTTGAAGCGCAGCTCGATCGGCTGGCTGAACTCGAAGCTGTTGCCCAGCTGCTGGCCGGCCAGTTCTTCGAAGCGGGCCACCAGCGCCTCCTTGCCCAGCGTCGGATCGGGCCAGTCCGCACGCGGCTTGAGCACGATCACGCTGTCGGAAATGTTGGTCGGCATCGGGTCGATTGCCGCTTCGGCGGTGCCGGTACGCGAGAACACCGTTTCCACTTCCGCTTGCTGGGCGATGGCCTTCTCCAGTGCCAGCTGCATCGCCAGCGACTGCTCTAGCGAAGTAGACGGGACGCGCAGTGCCTGCATCGCCACGTTGCCTTCATCCAGGGTAGGCATGAACTCGCGGCCGAGCAGGCCGAACGAACCAATGCCCACCAGCAGCATCAACGCTGCACCGGCGATCACTGCGCGCGGCCGCGCGACGGCCTGGCGGATGATCGGCTCGATGCGTCCACGCAGCACGCGGATCAGCTTCGTTTCGTGCTGGCCATCATCACTGTGTGCCTCGCCTTCCTTCGGCTTCGGCTCGCGCACCATCAGCGCGGCCATCGCCGGCACGAAGGTGAAGGAGAAGATGAAGGCACCCACCAGGGCCAGCATGAACGTAGCGGCCATCGGGTGGAACGTCTTGCCCTCCACACCTTCCAGGGTGAGGATCGGTGCGAACACCAGCAGGATGATCAGCTGGCCGAACGCTGCCGGGCGTGCCATCTTTCGCGCCGAATCGGCCGCTACGCGCAGGCGTTCCATCGCGGTCAACGCACGGCCCAGTTCGGCACGACGCTGGCCCAGCATCAGCAGCGTCGACTCGATCACGATCACCGCGCCGTCCACCAGGATGCCGAAGTCCAGCGCACCCAGGCTCATCAGGTTGCCACTGATGCCGAAGCGGTTCATGCCGATCACCGCGAACAGGAACGACAGCGGGATCACCAGTGCGGTGATCGTCGCCGCGCGCAGGTTGCCGAGCAGCAGGAACAGCACCACCACCACCAGCAGCGCGCCCTCGGTGAGGTTCCTGGCCACGGTCTTGATGGTGGAATTGACCAGCACGCTGCGGTCCAGCACCGGCGCGGCCACGATGTCCGCCGGCAGCGAGGCATTCACCTGCTGCAGCCGTGTGGCGGCCGCCTGGGCCACGGTGCGGCTGTTGCCGCCGGCGATCATCAGCGCGGTACCGAGCACCGCTTCATGGCCGTTGCGGCTGGCCGCACCCAGGCGGGGTGCGCGGCTGAGGCCGACATCGGCCACATCGGCCACCCGCACCACCACGCCGTTGCGGGTGGCTACCGGCGCCTGTGCCAGATCGTCGGTGGTCAGTGCCAGACCGTCGGCACGCACCACCAGGCCTTCGCCGGCGCGCTGCACGAAGCCGGCACCGGCCTGTACGTTGGAGCGCTGCAGGGCCGTCACCAGATCAGCCAGGCCCAGGCCATGCGCGGCCAACCGCGCGCTGTCCGGATGCACGCCGTATTCCTTCACGTAGCCACCGACGGTGTCCACGCCCGCCAGCCCGGGGCTGGAGCGCATCTGCGGCGCGATGATCCAGTCCTGCACGGTGCGCAGGTAGGTGGCACGTTCTTCCGGCGTGCGCAGCAGGTTGCCTTCCGGCGTGCGGTAGACCTCGCCGGCCTGCCAGCCGGCTTCACCGGGCTTGGCCAGCTTCGCAGGGTCGAACGCGGTGAAGTCCACCGTCCACATCAACACCTCGCCGAGGCCGGTGGTGACCGGCGACAGCATCGGCGAGGCACCCTCGGGCAGCGCTTCGGCGGCCTCGCGCATGCGTTCGGCCACCTGCTGGCGGGCGAAGTAGATATCGGTGGCATCGGTGAAGATCGCGGTGACCTGCGAGAAACCATTGCGCGACAGCGAACGGGTGGTGGTCAGGCCGGGGATGCCGGCCAGCGCGGTTTCCAGCGGATAGGTCACCTGCCGCTCGATCTGCTCGGGCGTCAGTGCCGGTGCCACGGTGTTGATCTGCACCTGGCGGTTGGTGATGTCCGGTACCGCATCGATCGGCAGCTTGCCGAGCTGGAACAGGCCCACGGCGGCAACGAGTGCAGCCAGGGCCACGACCAGCCAGCGGTGGCGTACCGCGGTTTCAATGATGAGCTTGAACATGGAAGGTCCTCAGTGCCCGTGCTCGGCTTCGCCCTTGGCCAGTTGGGCCTTGAGCAGGAACGCGTTGGCGCCGACGATGCGTTCGTCGCCGTTCAAGCCGCCGAGAATCTCGATGCGGTCACCGGCACGTCGGCCGGCCAGTACCGGCTGCACCTTGAAGCCGCCCTGGACGGCGACGAATACCGCGCTGCTGCCGCCGACGTTCTGTACCGCATCAGCCGGCACGCTCAACGCGCCGTCCTTGCCGTCGGTGACCACCACCGCCGACACCGGCGAACCGGCCGGTGGCAATGCGGCATCCACCGGCATGGCACGGATCACCGCCACGCCACCCTGCTGGCGCACATCGGCGGCCGAACCGGTGACGGCGGCACTGAAGCTGCCGCCCGGCACGGTCACTTCCAGCGTCATGCCCGGCGTGACCTGCGCGGCCAGCGCCGGTGGCGCGGTGAACACCAGCTCGTTCATCGACRGATCGGCGACGTCGGCCACCGGGCTGCCGGCCGCCACCACGCCGCCGGGCGTGACCTGCACATTGCCGACGATGCCGGCCACCGGGCTGGTGACGCGCACGCGGCCGCTGCTGTCGGGCGAACCGTTGGCGGCGGCCTGTGCCTGCGCGGCGGCGACCTGCGCCTGCGCCGCCAGCGAGCGCGCGCGTGAGGTTTCCAGTTCCTGGCGAGCGACCACGCCCTGTTCGACCAGCGCCTTGTCGCGGCCGTGGGCCAGGCGCGCCGCCTCTGCCTCCGCGGCGGCGGCAACCGCATTGGCGCGGAACACCGCCGCCTCGCCACTGACCACGATCGCCAGCGTCTGGTTCTGCTTCACTGCCGTGCCCGGTGCGACCAGCACGCGCTCCACGCGACCGGTCACGGTGGAAGCGACCGAGGCACGTGCACCGATYGACGGTTCCACCCGGCCGGACAGCCGCGTCGAACCACCGCCGCCGCGGCCGACGGCCACCACGTCGATGCCGGATGCCTTGATCTGCTCTGGCGTCAGCTGCACCACGCCTTCATCGGCATCTGCCGCGTTGCCGGTTTCGGCCTTGGCGTCGGTGCTGTCGGCGGCGTGGCCATGGCCATCGTCAGCCGTTGCCTTGCCGGCGGGCTCCGAGACTGCCGGGGCCTGTGTGTTACCAGAACAACCGGCCAGCAATGCAGTCAGCAACAAGCCGCCAACCAGCGGGAAAGAACGGGACAGGTTCATCGGGCCTCCACAAAGGGTGCGCGCCCTTCGAGGCGGGCGAGATCGATTTCCGCGCCGACGCGCGACAGGCGCGCGTCCACGGCGGTGCCGCGGGCGGCGATGAGGGCACTGCGGGTGCTGCGCAGTTCCAGCTGCGAGATGCGCCCGGCGTCGAAGCCGATGCGCGCCAGCCGATAGGCTTCCTCGGCGGCGACCACACTTTCGTCGGCGGCGCGGGTGCGGCTGCCGGCGGCCTTCAGGCCCGCTACCGCCGACAAGCGTTCGGCTTCGCTGTCGCGCCGCTGCTGGTCCAAGCGCGCTTCGGCCGCGCGCTGTTCGGCACTGGCGGCGCGGATGCCACCACGATTGCGGTCGAACAACGGGATCGAGAGACTGACGCCGAGCGTGTAGGCCTGTTCGCGGTCCTCGCGGAAACGCGTCTGYGCGGCGGTAACGCTGAGGTCGGGCAGGGCGCGCTTGCGCTCGACGTCGACCAGACGACCGGCCGCATCAACTTCGGCTTCGGCCACACGCACGGCCAGAGCCACATCGATGGCGCCACGCGGTGCTGGCGGTGCGCGATCGAGCAGACTGTTGTCGATGGTCTGCACCGGTGCATCCAGCAGGGCCGCACCGGCCAGGCGGGCCAGCGCGGCGTCGCGGAAGRCCTGCGCCTCATCCAGCGCGGCGCTGGCATTGGCCACTTCACTCTGTGCCTGCACGGCACGCAACTGCGGCTCGCGGCCATGCTTGACCATGGCGGTGACCGCCGCCGCATCGTCCCGGGTGAGGCTCAGCGCTTCTTCGGCCAGCGTGTAGCGACGCAGGGCGCTTTCCGCCTGTGCGTAGATCGCCGCCAACTGGCTGGCGACATCGCTGCGGCTCTGCGAACCCCGCAGGGCAGCGGCCTGTGCCTCGGCGCGGGCGGCGCGGACGCGCGCGCCGCGCTGGCCCCAGACCTCCAGAGGCTGGGACAGGGTAAGCACGGTGTCGGCCCGGCCCATGCCGCCGTAGGAGCCTGTGCCCCAAGCGTTTTCGGCGGACCAGGAAAGGGACGGATTGGGCAGCGCCCGGGCCTGGTCGGCGCGGGCGTCGGCCGCCTCGGCCAATGCCGCGCCGACGCGGGCGCCGGGCAGCTGGTCCAGGCGTTCAAGCAGGGTGTCGTACGAAGGTGCGGCTTGTGCGGCGACCTGTGCGGCGGGGATCAGGCCCAGCAGCACGGCGACGACCAGCCCGGCCGCGCGCGGCGACCGACGTGTCAGGATCGACATAGGGGGATTCCGGTTGTGAGTGAAACGGGAGCCCGCGATTGCGGGACGCGCTCAACTCACGCCCGGGGAGGACGTGCCAGTTCGTCCTGGGCGACCGCATAGGTCGCCGCATCGCCTGCATTCGTCCAGCGCGCCGGTTGCGGCGTGCCAAAGGCGGCGAAGGTGCTCGCCGGCAGGCTCAGGTTGGAGTGGTGGCAGTGGTTGTGGCTGCAGGCAGCGGCGTGCTTGCCGTCGTTGTCAGTGTCACCGTCGGCATCTTCGGCACCGGCTTCCACATGCACCACGGTGCTGTCGTGCGGTTCCACCGCACACGCCAGCACATCAGCCACCGGCACGACCACGAATGCCGCCATCAGCAGCATCAGCAGGGTCGAACGAAGGTGGCGGGCGATCCGGCGCATGGAGGGGAGGCTAGCAAGCGGTTTTCGGTGGATACAATATCAATGGCCACCTCGGGAATTTGTCGGCGTGTTCCGTTCAGGCGGGTGTCCGGGGTGCCGGCCGCTGGCCGGCAATCCCATGAACCCTGCTGGCGCAATGCGCTGCCGGCCAGTGGCCGGCACTACCTGTCCGCAGGCAGCTTGGCGATCACCTTGATCTCGAACTGGARCCCATACAGCCAGGTCACGCCGATGCCGGTCAGGGTCGGGTGCGGCGCTTGGCCCCAGTACTCGGGCACGATCGCCCAGGCCTTTTCGAAGGTGGTTTCCGGATCGACCAGGAACACGGTCACGTCGATCACGTCATCGAACGTGCAGCCGGCCGCGGCCAGCACCGCGTTGAGATTGTCGAAGGCGCGGCGGACCTGGGTCTCGAAGTCCGGTTCGGGCGAGCCATCCTCGCGGCTGCCGACCTGGCCGGAAACGAACAGGAAGCCATTGGATCGGATCGCCGGCGAATAGCGGTTTCGCTCGTACAGCGCCTGCCGGCCGGCGGGAAAGACAACATCACGGTGGGACATGGGACGGATTCCAGACGGGAGCGGACCATCCTCCCCGCTGTCGCTGCCTGGATAAACCGTGATGATCGGTCTAGATTGATTGCATATTCCAAACAATCACAGCCACGGCCATGGACCGTTTCGAAGCGATGCGCGCGTTCGCCCGGGTGGTGGAGACCGGCAGCTTCACCCGCGCCGCGCACACCCTGCAGCTCAGCCGCACCACGGTCACCCAGCTGGTGCAGCAGCTGGAAGCGCATCTGCGGTTGCGGCTGCTCAACCGCACCACGCGCCGGGTCAGCGTCACTGCCGATGGCGCGGTGTATTACCCGCGCATCGCTCGCCTGCTGGCCGAGCTGGAAGAGGTTGAAGGGGGGCTGGGCGAGGCCGCCGCACAACCGCGCGGGCGCCTGCGCGTCGACGTGCCGGGGCCGTATGCGCGCCTGCGGCTGGTGCCGGCATTGCCGGATTTCCAGGCGCGCTATCCGGAGATCCAGCTGGACATCGGCGTCAGCGACCGCGAGGTCGATGTCATCGCCGACAACGTCGATTGCGTGATCCGTGGTGGCGCGCCTGCCGATCCCGCGCTGGTGGCACGACCGCTGGCGCGCCTGCCGATCGGCTTCCACGCCAGCCCGGGCTATGTGCAGC
>NZ_JBFTNR010000129.1:0-7344 GCF_056665995.1 Stenotrophomonas sp. 05L44_2 | reverse complement strand
CCCCCAGACCGGCCCAGCCGCTGGCGGCTGTGCGTTCGGGCGCTTGCGAAGCAGTGCTTCGCAAGCAAAGCGCCCTCACCCTTGGGGGCTTGACCGCGGCATCCATGCCGCGGACACCCCCGCAACCGGACCCACCCCGCCTTCGACAGGTTCCGCGATCTGTCGGAATGGCATGGCCTGCTTCTGGTGGGTGTCGACCTTGCCTGCTGTTGGTAGGTGTCGACCTTGGTCGACACGGTGGATCCACGCCATGCGTGGATGAATCCAAACGTGCCAACCAAGGTCGGCATCTACCGGATCGAAGGGCCTGCATATGTCGACCTTCGACAGGTTCACGCGGCTGTTGGTAGGTGTCGACCTTGGTCGACACGGTAGATCCACGCCATGCGTGGATGAATCCAAACGTGCCAACCAAGGTTGGCACCTACCTGGCCACCTACCGGGTCAGAGGCCCTGCATCAACGCCATCTGCGCCGAATGCGGGGCTTCGTCGTGGGCCGGTGCGCGCTTGTGGTAGATGCCTTCGGCATCCAGCTCCCAGGCGTTGAGGTTGTCGTCCAGGTAGTTCTGCAGCACCTCGCGGTACACCCGCTTGGCCAGCGCCGGGTCGAGGATCGGGAAGCAGGTTTCCACCCGGCGCAGCAGGTTGCGTTCCAGCCAGTCGGCGCTGGCGCAGTACAGCTCCGGTGCGCCGTCGTTGCCGAACCAGTAGACCCGGCTGTGTTCCAGGAAACGGCCGACGATCGAGCGCACGCGGATGTTGTCCGACACGCCCGGTACGCCCGGGCGCAGGGTGCAGGCGCCACGGATGATCAGGTCGATCTGCACACCCGCCTGCGAGGCGGCGTACAGCGCACGGATCACCTGCGCTTCGTTGAGGGCGTTCATCTTGGCGATGATCCGCGCCGGTCGCCCGGCGGCGGCGATGCGCGTCTCGCGCTCGATCCTCGCCAGGATCCCGGTGTGCAACGTGAAGGGCGACTGCAGCAGGCGCTTGAGCTTCATCTTCGACGCCAGCCCGGACAGCTGCTGGAACAGCAGGTGCACGTCGTTGCCGATGTCCGCATCGGCGGTGATCAGGCTCAGGTCGGTGTACGCGCGCGCGGTACCGCTGTGGTAGTTGCCGGTGCCCAGGTGSRCGTAGCGGCGCAGCTTGCGGCCTTCGCGGCGCACGATCAGCAGCATCTTGGCGTGGGTCTTGTAGCCGACCACGCCGTACACCACCTGCACGCCGGCTTCCTGCAGCCGATCGGCCAGGCCAAGGTTGGCTTCTTCATCGAAGCGCGCGCGCAGCTCGACCACCACGGTCACGTCCTTGCCGGCGCGCGCCGCCTGGATCAGTGCATCGACGATCAATGAGTCCTTGCCGGTGCGGTACAGGGTCTGCTTGATCGCCAGCACGTTCGGATCAAGGGCGGCCTGGCGGATCAGGTCGAGCACCGCCGCGAACGCGTCGAAGGGGTGGTGCAGCAGCAGGTCCTGGCGGGCCACGGTCTCGAAGATGCCGTCGCTGTCGCGCAGGGTGCGCGGGGTCATCGGCGGATACTTCAGGTCCGGCTGGGCGATCAGGTCGTACAGCTGGATGATGCGGTTGAGGTTGACCGGTCCGTCGATGCGGTACACCGCGTTCTCGGTCAGGCCGAAGTTCTGCAGCAGGGTGCGTACGATGTCGCGCGGCATGTCGTGGGCGATCTCCAGCCGCACTGCAGGCCGGTAGCCGCGGTCCACCAGCTCATCGCGCAGGGCCAGCGCCAGGTTTTCCACTTCCTCTTCATCCACCACCAGCTCGGAGTTGCGGGTGACACGGAACTGATAGGCGCCCAGCACTTCCAGCCCCGGGAACAACTCGTCCACGAAGGTGGACAGCACCGAGGACAGGAACACGAAATTCTGCGGGCCGCCGAGTTTTTCCGGCAGCTGGATGATCCGCGGCAGCGAACGCGGTGCGCGCACGATGGCCAGGTGGCCGCTGCGGCCGAACGCATCGGTGCCCTTCAGCACCACCACGATGTTCAGCGACTTGTTGAGGATCTTCGGGAACGGATGCACCGGATCCAGGCCCAGCGGCGACAGCACCGGCATGATCTCGTTGCGGAAATAGGCACGCAGCCAGCGCTTCTGGCGATGGGTCCAGGAGTTGCGGCCGAGCACGCCGATGCCGGCCTCCATCAGCGCCGGGCGCAGCGTCTGGTTCCAGCAGCGGTACTGCTGGTCCACCAGCTCGGCGGCGCGCTCGTGGATGGCATTGAGAATGGCCTGCGGGCTCATGCCGTCCGGTGCCGGCGGCAGGCCGAACTCCTGTGCATGACGGACCGCAGCGGCACGGATCTCGAAGAATTCATCCAGGTTCGTGCAGGAGATGCACATGAAGCGCAGGCGCTCCAGCAGCGGCACCTGCGGGTCCATCGCCTGCGCCAGCACGCGGAAGTTGAAATCCAGCTGCGACAGTTCGCGGTTGATGTACAGCGCCGGGTCGCGCAACGGATCGCTGTCCGTGCTCACGGGGAGGGGGAGGGATCCGAGGCTGCTCATGGCGTCATTCTTCGAAGGAGGTCAGGGGGGCGGACTCACGCGGTCGCACGTGGTCGGCATCGAAATGGCAGGCGAACACCGAGCCCTTGCCGACCTCGCTGTCGATTTCCAGGCGTGCGTGGTGCAGACCGAGGATGTGCTTGACGATCGAAAGGCCCAGGCCGGTGCCGCCGCTTTCGCGCGAGCGGCTGCTGGAGACGCGGTAGAAGCGTTCGGTCAGGCGGGGCAGGTGGGTGGCCGGAATGCCATAGCCGGTATCGCGTACCGCCAGCACCACGCCGTCGCCCTCGCGGCGGAACTCCACCGCGATGCGGCCACCGGCCGGGGTGTAGCGGACCGCGTTGGTGACCAGGTTGGAGAACGCGCTGTGCAGTTCCTTGGTCGAGCCCTGCAGGTCCACGCCGGCCAGGTCGTCGATGCTGATCTGGTGCCGGCCCTGGCTGTGCGCTTCGGCTTCGCGGCGCAGGGTGGCCAGCATGGGCTGCATCGCCACCGTCTCAGCCTCGCTGTGTTCCTGCGATTCCAGCCGAGACAGGGTCAGCAGGTCCTCCACCAGCTGGGCCATGCGCTGGCTCTGCTTGCGCATTTCCTCCAGCATCGGTCCGGTTCCCGGGAAGTCCTCCGGGTCCATCATGTCCAGGTAGCCGTGGACCACGGTGAGCGGCGTGCGCAGCTCATGTGAAACGTTGGCCACGAAGTCGCGGCGTACCTGTTCCAGGCGCAGCAGCTTGCTGACGTCACGGGCGATCAACAGCCAGTAGTCGGACGAATAGGGAATCAGGCGCAGGTTCAGGCGGATCGCAGGATCGACCGGCGATGGCACGTCCAGGATCGGTTCGGCATTGCGGCCACCGGCCAGCCAGTGGGCCAGCGGCATCGGCTGCAGGCGTTCGACCAAGGCCTCACCCAGATCGCCCGGATGATGCAGGCCGAGCAGGGCCGTGGCCGCTTCGTTGAACCACTGCACGCGCTGGCTGTTGCGGTCCAGCACCACCACGGCGTCGGGCAGCGCGGCCGCTGCAGCGCGATAGCTGCGCAGCATGTCCAGCAGTCGCCGCTTGCGCACGCGCATCTCGACCTGGTTGCGGTACAGCAGGCGGTCCAGCTCGTTCCAGACGCCGGTGCCTTCGGCGGCGGTGTCCCAGCGCTGGCGCGCGGTCAGCCGGCGCAGCACGCGGCGCAGCCGCCAGTAGTGCCAGACCAGCGTCGCCAGTGCCGCCAGCGCGATGCACAGCCACAGGTGGCCAGTGAACCAACCGACCAGACCGGCCAACAGCAACACGGTGGCCACGGTGGCCAGTGTCTTCAACCAGGCAGAGCGGATGTGGCGGGGCATTGCGGTCTCGTCGTGGGTTGCGGCGGTTCACGCAGGTGAACCGGAAGTTATAGCAGAGTTGCCGACGCCGGCACCGTGGGGTGCACGGCGCCGGCACGACGAGGCTCAGGTTGCGGTGGAGAAGCGATAACCGGCGCCGCGCACGGTCTGCACCATGTTCTCGGCGTTGAACGGTTCCAGSGTCTTGCGCAGGCGGCGGATRTGCACGTCGAYSGTGCGTTCYTCCACRTACACGCTGCCGCCCCASACGTGRTCCAGCARCTGCGYGCGGGTRTACACGCGCTCGGGGTGGGTCATGAAGAAGTGCAGCAGRCGGWACTCGGTCGGGCCGATCGGCACCGGCTGGTCGTTGGCGAACACGCGATGGGCGGCACCGTCGATGCGGATCGCGCCCACCGCCACGCTGCCGTCCTCGTCATCGTCGCGGGCGCGGCGCATGACCGCGCGGATACGCGCCAGCAGTTCGCGCGCCGAGAACGGCTTGACCACGTAGTCGTCGACACCGGCTTCGAGGCCGCCGACGCGGTCGTTCTCTTCGCCGCGCGCGGTCAGCATGATGATCGGCACTTCGCGGGTGAGGGTTTCCTTGCGCCAGCGCCGGGCCAGGTCCAGGCCGCTGGTGCCGGGCAGCATCCAGTCCAGCAGGATCAGGTCGGGGACGCGGTCGGCGATGGCGGTCTGGGCCTCGCGGGCGTCACCGGCGTGGACAGGTTCGTAATCGCCCTTGCGAAGGGCGAAGGCGACCATTTCGCGGATCGCGGGCTCGTCATCGACGATCAGGATGCGTTTCTGCACGAGGGCACCGTAGGGCTCAGTTACTGGAGTGGTGCCAGTAGACTACGGTTTGATGACATGTTTGTGACTGCCTGGCCGGCATCTGGCTTTGCTGCCATCTGCCGGTCATGCCGCACTCAGCGGCGGTCCAGATCCGGGTCCTGCACGCCCTGCCGGCGCAGCTCGAGCACGGTGGGCGTGATCGACTCGATCCGCGCATCCACCCGGGCCCGACCGACATAGTCCAGCGCGGGGTTACGCTTGAGTGCCTGCAGCTGCATCAGGGCCTGTTCCGGGCGCCCGCCCAGGAACGCCGCCTCGGCATAGGCCTCGCTGGYGCGGACGCTGTCGCCGGCCAGTTCACTGGCGCGGGCGTAGCGCTGCTGGAAGACCGGATCGTTACCGCTTTGCGACAGCAGGGGGCGCAGCATCGCCTGCGCGCGCTGGCCCGCGGCCTGGCCTCCCTGCTCGTTCAGGATCTCGGCGTAGGTCAGGGCCACCGGCCGGCTGTTGGGGTGTTCGTGCAGCAGCTGCTCGAAGCGCGCATTGGCCTGGGTGGATTGGCCGGTGCGCGACTCCGCTTCGGCCAGGGCCAGGGCGACCCACAGGCTGTCCGGGTGGGTCTTCAGCAGGTCGGTGAGGGTCTGCCGGGCCTGGTTGGCACCGCTGCGGCCACCGCGCATCGTGGCCAGCGCCTGGCCATAGCGCTGGGCGTCATCCAGGCCGTCCTTCTGCCTGCGCGCAAGATCGGTGTACTCGCGTTGCAGGTCGGCCGGGCTGTCGGCGCTGAGCACGCGCAGGCGCTCACGGGCCCAGTTGAAATCGCCACTGGCGCCGCGGCTGAGCTGGCCGATCGGAACCCGCAGCACGCTGCCGGGCAGCAGCGGGTTGATGCCGCGCAGCAGCGGATCGCCCAGGGTCGGGTCGGCGGGATCCACTCGCTCCTTTCGCTCGCCGCTGGGCGTGCGCGTGGTCAGCAGCACCGTGTCCTTCTTCATCTGTTCGGCGCGGGCCTTGGCCTCGCTGATGCGGGTGGTGTTGACCGGGTGGGTGCGCAGGAAGTCGGGAACGCTGTAGCCGCCATCGTTGCCGCGCATCGCCGAGGACATGCGTTCGAAGAAGCCGGCCATCGCATCCACGTCGTAGCCGCTGCGCGACAGCGTGCGGATGCCCAGCCGGTCGGCCTCCGATTCGTTGGAGCGGGTGTAGTCGATCTGCCGTTGCTGCATCAGGCCCATGCCCGAGCTGATCGCGGCCATGGTCGCGTTGCCCGAGGACGAACTGTTGCTGGCCTGGGCGGCAACCACCGCCGCCAGCATCCCCAGCAGGATCGGGATCTGGTCGCGCTGGGCGCGCTCGACCCCGCGCAGCACGTGCTGCTGGGTGACGTGGGCGATTTCGTGCGACAGCACCGCCGCCACCTCGTCCTCGCGCTCGGCCGTCAGCACCAGGCCGGCATTGACGCCGATATAGCCGCCGAGGGTGGCGAAGGCATTGATCTGGCGGTCCTTCATCACGAAGAACGTGTAGGGCTGGCGYGGCTGGTCACTGTTGGAKCCSAGSCGGGYGCCCATGGTCTGCAGCCAGTCRTTGACCAGSGGRTCRTCSAGYAGGTAGCCRTARTTGCGCAGTTCGCGCAGCATCATCGCGCCGTACTCGGCCTGCCGGGCCGGGGTCAGCAGTTCGCCCGCCGAGGAGCCGATGTCCGGCAGCTTCTCCTGGGCCTGCGCCAGCGGGGCGGCCAGGGCCAGGGTCAGGGCAGCGGTGAGCAGCAGGGGTCGCAAGCGGTCGGTCCTCGGGCAGGGTCGGCCCAGCGTGGCAGGGCAGGGGGCAACCATTCGTTAATCAATCCACAGTGTTGCGGGCGTGGCGTGGAAATTCCAGCGCACCGGTACCATATATGGACCGTCGATCCATCGTGGAGTTTCCCGTGACAGCCCAGTCCGCCGGCGCTACCCCCGCCATCACCATCTATTCCACCGCCGTCTGCCCGTACTGCGTGGCCGCCAAGAACTTCCTCAAGAGCAAGGGCCAGCAATGGACCGAGGTCCGCATCGACCTGGACCCGGTCGAGCGCGAGAAGATGATGGCCAAGACCCGCCGCACCAGCGTCCCGCAGATCTTCGTGGGCGACGTCCACGTGGGCGGCTACGACGACATGATGGCCCTGCATCGTGAAGGCAAGCTCGAGCCGCTGCTGGCCGGGCAGGGCCAGGCATGAGCGCGGCCGACGACGGCAGCAAGGACCGGATCGCCGAGTTCACCGACTTCCGCAAGCGCATGAATGAACGCATCCTGGGCGAGCCGAACCAGGTGGTGCGCCGCTTCTTCGCCCTGGATACGCAGACCTACCAGGCCGGCGCGCTGGACGTGAAGACCAAGGAGTTGCTGGGCCTGGTGGCCTCGATGGTGCTGCGCTGCGACGACTGCATCAGCTACCACGTGGCCCAGTGCAAGGACGCCGGCGTCACCCGTGAGGAGTTCTTCGAGACCTTCTCGGTAGGCCTGGTGGTCGGCGGCTCGATCGTGATCCCGCACCTGCGCCGCGCGGTGGACTTCCTCGACCAGCTGGAAGGTGGCGCCGCCGCCCCGGCAGCGCACGAGCACTGAGCCTGGCCGCTACCGCGAACCGGGCCCTCTGGTAGTGCAGCGCACGAGCACTGAGCCTGGCCGCTACCGCGAACCGGGCCCTCTGGTAGTGC
>NZ_JBFTNR010000128.1:0-7368 GCF_056665995.1 Stenotrophomonas sp. 05L44_2 | reverse complement strand
TCCGCGAACTGCGCTACATCGATACCGCGCGCATCGAGGCGATGGCCGCCGAACTTGTGCAGGCGCACGACCGTGTCGGCGCCGCCACCGGTACCTTCCTTGCCGGCGATGCAGCACTGGCCCCCTTGACCGCCCGCATGCAGGCGCTGGACGAAGCCGCACAGCAGGCCGCCAGTGCACGCCAGCTGGATGAGCAGCTGGACGGCCTGCGCGGCATGGCCGGCGATCTGGACATGCTGTCCGAGCTGATGGCCGGGCTGAAGGTCGACGATGCGACCGCGCGCACCCGCGTGGTCGAATCCATCTCGCTGCTGTACGGGCGCCTGAACCAGGCACGCGCACGCGCCGAACAGCGCCGCAAGTCGCTGGGTTCGGCCGAAGCCGTGGCCCAGTTCGCYGCCCAGTTCGCCCTGTTCTCGCAGTCGATCACCAGCGCGCTGGCGATGGCCAGCGACCCTGAGCGGGCCGACGAACAGTTGTCGCGCCTGCTGGTGCAGCTGGAAGAACTGGAAAGCCAGTTCGGCGAGCACGAGCAGTTCCTCGGCGACATCCTGAGCAAGCGCGAAGAGCTGGTCGAAGCCTTCGATACGCACAAGCAGGCCCTGCTGGATGATCGCCAGCGCAAGGCGCGCTCGGTGCTCGATGCCGCCAACCGCATCCTTGATGGCCTCGGAAAGCGTACCGAGCGGTTCGGCACGGCCGACGAGCTCAACGCTTTCTTCGCCGGCGATCCGCTGATCCTCAARCTGCGTGAACTGGCCGAGCGCCTGCGTGCGCTGCGCGACAACGTCAAGGCAGACGATGTCGAGGCGCGCCTGAAGGGCGTGCGCGACCAGGCCGTGCGCCAGCTGCGCGACCGCAGCGACCTGTACGAGGCCGGCGGCAACGTGGTCCGCCTTGGCCCGCGCCATCGATTCAGCGTGAACACCCAGGCGCTGGACCTGACCCTGCTGCCACGGGGTGAAACCCTTGCCATCCACCTCACCGGCACCGATTTCCTGGAGACCCTGCACGATCCCGAGCTTGATGCGCTCAAGCCGTTCTGGCCGGTGACCCTGGATTCGGAATCGGCAGCGATCTACCGTGGCGAATACCTGGCCGGGTGCCTGTTGCTGGCTGCGGAGGAGGGCCGTGATGGCCTGGACCTGGGCCAGCTGCAGCACGATGCAGCCGAACCGGAAGCGCTGGGCCAGCGGGTCCGCGCCTTTGCCGCGCCCCGTTACCGCGAGGGCTACGAGCGCGGTATCCATGACCATGACGCCGCCCTGATCCTGCGCGCGCTGTTGCCGCTGCAGCAGGCCGCCGGACCGCTGCGGCATTCGCCCCATGTGCGTGCGTTGGCACTGCTGTTCTGGGCCGCGCGCCAACGCGATGAAGCCGTGGCGCAGTGGCCCGGCCGGCAGGCTGGTGCCGAGGCCATCGCGCGCCTGTTCGGTTCCGATGAGGGGCGCCAGGCCCTGCGTGCGGAAATGGCCAAGGCGCTGCATGACCATGCACTCGCGCATGCACTGCCGTTTGACGCCGCCGCCGCCGATGCAGCAGCGGCATACCTGGGCGAAGAACTGGTGGCCGGCGAGCCGGTGTTCAGCACCAGCCGGCACGCGCAGGCATTGCTTGACGCGCTGTCGCAGCAACTGGAGCAGGCGGGCCAGCGTGATGCGCTTGAACGTGCGCTGCAGCGCTCGCAGGATCCGCTGGCCATGCGTTGGGCATTGGCCGGACAATGGCTGCGGGCGCTCGCCGGGCTGCCGGCACAGTCGGCGCATGCCGGCTATGTCGAAGAAGCGGCGGCATTGCTGCTGGTGCAGCGACAGCTGCGCACCCGTGCCAGCGATGCACCGCTGCAGGCGGAGGTCAGCGGCCTGCTGGGTGAACACGCCCGCATCCACAACGGCAGCCTGACCGTGTCGCTGGACGATTTCCTGGCACGCCTGCAGCATCACCTGCAGGCGTTCGTACCGGCCTTCCATGCCTATCAGGCGGTGCGCCAGGGCATCATCGGTCGCGAACGCGAAACCCTGCGGCTGTCGGAGTTCAAGGCCCGGCCGTTGTCGTCCTTCGTGCGCAACAAGCTGATCAACGACGTATATCTCGGCGTGATCGGTGACAACCTGGCCAAGCAGATGGGTACCGTTGGYGAGAACAAGCGCAGCGACCTGATGGGCCTGCTGATGATGATCTCGCCGCCCGGCTACGGCAAAACCACGTTGATGGAGTACGTGGCGCATCGCCTCGGCCTGGTCTTCATGAAGATCAACGGCCCGGCGCTGGGCCACGAAGTGCGGTCGCTGGATCCGCAGCAGGCACCGGACGCCACCTCGCGGCAGGAGCTGGAAAAGCTCAACCTGGCGCTGGAGATGGGCAACAACACCATGCTGTATGTCGATGACATCCAGCACACGCACCCCGAGTTCCTGCAGAAGTTCATCTCGCTGTGCGATGGCACGCGCCGCATCGAGGGYGTATGGCGCGGCCGTACGCGCACCTACGACATGCGTGGCAAGAAGTTCTGCGTGGTCATGGCCGGCAATCCGTACACCGAATCCGGCGAAGTGTTCAAGATTCCGGACATGCTGGCCAACCGTGCCGACATCTACAACCTGGGCGATGTGCTCGGTGGCATGGAAGCAGCCTTCACGCTCAGCTACATCGAGAACAGCCTGACTTCCAACCCGGTATTGGCGCCGCTGGCCACGCGCGAGATGGCCGACCTGTACCTGCTGGTCGACCGCGCGATGGGCAAGGATGTGTCCACCAACGGCCTGAGCCACGCCTACAGCGGCGCCGAGATCAACGAGATCACCGCCACCCTGCAGCGCATGCTGCAGGTCCGCGATGTGGTCTACAAGGTCAACCAGCAGTACATCGCCAGCGCTGCCCAGGATGACCGCTATCGCACCGAGCCGCCCTTCCGCCTGCAGGGCAGCTACCGCAACATGAACAAGCTGGCGGAGAAGATTTCGCCGGTGATGAATGACGACGAGCTGCAGCAGCTGATCTCCGACCACTACCTGGGCGAAGCGCAGCTGCTGACCACCGGTGCCGAAGAGAATCTGCTGAAGCTGGCCGAGCTGCGTGGCGTGCTCGATGAGGAACGCGCGCAACGCTGGGCGCAGATCAAGCGTGATTTCCTGCGCAACAAGGCAATGGGCGCCGGCGACAGTGATGTCGGTGGCCGCGTGGTCGCGCAGCTGGCCGACATCGCCAGTGCGTTGCAGCTGCCACCGCCGCCGCCGCCGGCAGAGGTGGCCGTCGTACCGGAGCCTGCGCCATGGCCGGCCCTGCTGGCAGCGCTGCAGCGCCTGGCCGATGCACGTCCGGCCAGCGCGCCGGCTGCCGCCGTACCGCAGGCCGCAGCCACGCCATTGGCCGAAGACCTGCAGGCTGGTCTGGCACCGCTGCTGCAGCTGCTGGTCGCCTCGCAGGAACAGCAGGTGCAGTTGTCGCAGACGTTGGCGGCGTTTGCCGGGTGGGCCCGGCAGCAGGTAACTGCCGATGTGGCCACGACCGACACGCGTCGCCGCCCGCGGGTGCGTCGTGCAGCGACTCCGGAAGAACGTGCGCTGGACGAAGCGCTGATGCGCCACTTCTACGGTGAATCATTGCCGCCGGAAACGGTGGCTGATGACGGCCCACGGCCGCCGCCACTGCCGTGACCTGCGTGCGCTCCCTGCCCGAACCCACGCTTCCGGCGCGTGCCGATGTGGCCACGCTGGCAGCGTACGGCAGCCACTTGCTGCAGGTATTGGCCGAGCCTGCACCGTTGCAGGCCGGCGCGGAAGGCGAGGGACTGGTGGCTGCGCTGGCGCGGATCGCATTGGCGTTGCAGGCCAGCGATCCGGCGCGCCTGCGCCGGCAGGAGAGCTGGTGGGGGCGCCTGCTCGGCCGTGACGTTGAACGCCAGGCACAGGCGCAGGGGCTGCAGGCGCAGCTGGGCGTGCTGGCGCTGCAGGCGCGCGAGCAGGCGCAGGGTCTCGCGCAGCGTGTGCAGCAGCGCGCCCTGGCCATCATCGACAACGATGCGGCTGCCGCCGCGTTGGAGGCCTGGGCCACGTTCGGCGCCGCGCAGCTGGCGACACTGCAGGGAGCTGCGCAGGTCGCGCTGGCCCCACGCGTGGACCATCTGCAGCGACTTGCCACGCTGCGACGCATCGAAAGCGGGCAGTGGCGGCTGCTGCAGGAGCAGGACGAAGCCCTGCTGCAGCGCTTCGTCCGCATCCACGATGTCCTGCTGCCGGCCTGGCGCCAGGCCGCATTGGCGCGCCAGGCACTGGCGCAGGCTGCACGGGCCGAGCAGGCAGCCACGCTGCAGGCCCAGATCGACGACGAAGTAGCCGCTGCTCAGGCTAGACTGYCCTGAGCCGGCCGCCGCTGCCGCTTATCCACCGCAAGGACACTGCCCGATGACCCAGGACAGCCAGAACTCCGGCACGCTCGTGCCCGCCACCACGCCCGCCCCTGAACTTGATGACAGCACGTTGAAGGCCCTCGGCCTGGTCCGCGACGACCTGCCGCGCATCGCCGAAATCGGCCGCGAGCTGGAAGACCTGCGTCCGGGCAACCTGCAGGTGTTCGGCCGCGAAGCCGCCGCACGCACAACGGCCTTCTCCAGCCAGCTACTGGACCAGGTGCGCAACCGTGACCTCGACGCTAATGGCGAGAAGCTCGGCGAAGTGGTGCGCATCGCGCGCGAGCTCAAGCTGGATGGTTTTTCCCAGCGCTCGAAGGTGCCGTTGATCGGTGGCCTCATCGATCGCCTGCGTTCTTCCAAGGGCGAGCTGGTGCAGAAGTTCAGCGATACCAATTCGCAGATCGAACAGCTGCTCGGCGACGTGGGTGCGCAACAGGCGCTGATGGGCAAGCGGGTAAGCGATTTCGACCGCATGCATGACATCGTCCGCGAGGAGCGTCATGCGCTGGGCCTGTATGCCGCCGCCGGCAAGCAGCGCCTGGCCCAGCTGCAGTCCGAGCAGTTGCTGGGGCAGGGCAGCGATGACCCGCAGCAACGCATCCGCCAGAGCGAGATCGACAATGCGATCCGCCTGATCGAGAAGCGCGTCTCCGACCTGCAGCTGATGCAGCACGCGGCTGACCAGTCGCTGCCGATGATCCGCCTGATCCAGGCCAATGCGCTGCAGCTGATCGAGAAGTTCAACACCGTCCGCGACATCACCATCCCCTCGTGGAAGCGTCAGTTCGCGATCCAGTTGTCGCTGGGCGAACAGAAGAACGCCGCCGAACTAGCCAATGCCATCGACGATGCGACCAATGAGTTGATGCGACGCAATGCCGACCTGATGCGCCAGGCGTCGGTGGACACCGCACGCAGCAACCAGCGCGGCGTGATCGACGTGGCCACGCTGCGCCACGTTCACGATCAGCTGATCGCTACCGTCGAGGAAGTGCGCAGCATCCATCGCGAGGGCATGCAGCAGCGGCAGCAGGCCGAAGTCGAGCTGTCGCGCCTGCGCGAGGACCTGCAGCAGCGCCTGGCGGCGCCGACGGCGTCGTAATCATGCTTCGCAGCGTCGAGCTTGCTCGATCGCTGCCGGTTGGCCTTGTGTAGAGCCGAGCCCACGCTCGGCTTCCGGGCGAAGCAAGGCGTGTTCTGCAGCTCAACGCAGCCGGGCACGGGTCCGGATCTACAGGAGCCACATCTGCGGCCATTCCCCGCAGCGGCAGGCCGGCAGAACCCGGTTCAACGCAACTGCCCTACCGCCCAATCGGCCAACGCGTCCACGCGCGCATCGACAGGGCCGTCCGGCCGCGCCAGCACCCAGAACCCGCCGGTCGCGGCAAATCCCCACGGTGCCACCAGCCGCCCGGCTGCCAGATCCTCGGCCACCAGTGGCTCCGGCGCGATCGCCGGGCCCAGCCCCGCTACCGCTGCTTCCAGCAGGTAGTACAGGTGTTCGAAGCCGGTGCCGAGCTGCAGCTGGGCCGTGTCCAGCCCGTGCGACTGCGCCCATGCAGGCCACGCCTGCGGGCGCGAACTGGTGTGCAGCAGCGTTTCCCGCAGCAAGGCCGACGGGGGGACATGGCGCAACCGCTGCGCCGCCGGGTGCGAGGGCGCCACCACCACACCCACCCGTTCCGGTGCCAGCTCGCGCACCTGCCAGCCGCGCGGCCATGGTCCCTGTGCCAGCAGCAGCACCGCATCCAGCGTGGCCTGCGCCTCGGTGAAACTGCCATCCAGGGCCGACCACTGCAGGCGCACGCCGGGCAGGGCAGCCTGCAGTGCCGGCAGCCGCGGAATCATCCAGCGCGCCAGCACGCTGCCGCTGCAGCCCAGCACCAGGGCCGGCTCCGCGCTTGGCCGCCGCAGTTCGCGCACGCAGTCTTCAATGCCGCCGAACGCCTCGCTGCAGGCCTGTTGAAGGCGGGTGCCAGCGGCGGTCAGGCGCAGTCCGCGGCCGGCGCGCTGGAACAGGGCCAGGCCCAGATGGTCTTCCAGCAGCTTCAGTTGCCGGCTGATCGCGCCATGGGTCACATGCAGCGCCTGGGCCGCGCGGCCAACGCCGCCCAGACGCGCGGTGGCCTCGAACGCCCGCAGGGCATTCAAGGGCGGCAGCAGTGACGTRCTCATGTGAGATTTCCTGACGGGAKWGGCCAGATAATATCCATTTTCCGGACACAATCCGTGCGCTAGAGTATCCACCTGTCTGAACGACCGGTCGTCTCCATGCCTGACTCTCCCATCGCCGATTTCCATGCCTTCCCTGACGCCCAGGGCCACTTCGGCCGTTACGGTGGCAGCTTCGTCGCCGAAACCCTGGTCGGCCCGCTGCAGGAACTGGCCCAGGCCTATGACCAGGCCCGCCAGGATCCGGCGTTCCAGCTGGCCTATGACCGCGACCTGGCCCATTACGTGGGCCGGCCGAGCCCGATCTACCATGCTGAACGATTGAGTGACCACGTCGGTGGCGCGCAGATCCTGCTCAAGCGCGAGGACCTGAACCACACCGGCGCGCACAAGATCAACAACACCATCGGCCAGGCGCTGCTGGCGGCGCGGATGGGCAAGAAGCGCATCATCGCCGAGACCGGCGCCGGCCAGCATGGCGTGGCCAGTGCCACCGTCGCGGCGCGGCTGGGCCTGGAGTGCGTGGTGTACATGGGCGCCACCGACATCGAGCGGCAGAAGATCAACGTCTACCGCATGAAACTGCTCGGGGCGACGGTGGTGCCGGTGACCTCCGGCTCGGCCACCCTGAAGGACGCSCTCAACGARGCGATGCGCGACTGGGTCACCAACGTGCAGGACACCTTCTACATCATCGGCACGGTAGCGGGTCCAGACCCGTACCCGCGCATGGTGCGCGACTTCAACGCCATCGTCGGCCGCGAGGCACGCGAGCAGATGCTGGC
>NZ_JBFTNR010000127.1:0-7383 GCF_056665995.1 Stenotrophomonas sp. 05L44_2 | reverse complement strand
TCCATAACCTTGGCATCTGGGAGGAGACCGCATTCAGTGACGACTACGATTTCCTCAACGAAAGTGACAGCGCGCTGGCGCAGCTGGTGGACGTCAACATCACCGCCACCCTGCTGCTGCTCAAGCAGCTGCTGCCGCGCGTGCTCGGCGGGCGCCGCCCGCAACTTGTGTTGACCGGCTCGACCTCGGCACTGCCACGCAGTGGCCGCCCCGAGGTGGCCTTCGGCGCGTCCAAGTTCGCGCTCAACGGCATTGCCGATGCCCTGCGCGAAGGCTTCCGCCAGCAGCGGCTGGCCGTGACGACGCTGCAGCTGGGCTACCTCAATACCGAAGATGCACTGTCGGTGCCGCTGCAGCAGGCGGCCGCACGCGGCAATGGCGAGTACGTGCCGGTGCACGACGTGGTGTCGATGGTGCGCGCCCTGCTGCAGCTGTCACCGTCCAGCTTCGTGCGCGAGCTGGTGCTGCCCGCGATCGCCGATCCGCGTTACTAGACCAGCGCTCAGCACACACTGGCAGCCCCGGTTTGGCCGTACACGCGGCCGTGGTTTACTCTGCGTCTACTGGCAGTTGGCCGCACACAGGACCGGCTATGGCTATCGATGCGCTATCGAGGCTCTCGACCCGGGTTCTGGACAGCGCCCTGCCCAGCCTGCCGCTGTACCTGCTGCAGGCCACTGCGGTGATCGGCATGATCGGCGTGTTCCTGATCGCCACCCGCCGCGGCGGCCATGCCATGGAAGGACGCCGCGTCTACATCGGCGCGATCCTCGGCCTGATCTACCTGTTCAATTCATGGTTCGTGGCCGGCTACGCGCAGGGCGTGGTCAAACTCAACCTCGGCATCGACATCCTGCTGATCAGCGGTCTGCTGGGCGGCTGGCGCGGCGGCGTGACCTGCCTGCTGGCCAGCCTGCTGGCGCGCTACCAGTTCTCCGGCACGCAGTATTTCCTGCCCGCCAGCCTGGAAGCGGCGCTGCAGGTGCTGGCAGGCATCTGGCTGCGCGGGCGGATATACCCGCGCATGCTCACCCACTTCTCGCTGCGGTTGATCCTGCAGGCCTGGGCGGTGCGCATCGCAGTGACCTTGATCGGGCTGGTGTTGGGCGTGGCGATCATCGGCAGCGCGCAGCTGCCCCTGCTGGAACTGGCCACCCAGCGCGTGCTGGCCCTGCCGGTGTCACTGCTGGTGCTGGTGGCCGTATTCGCGCTGGTCTACAACGATGCGCAGATCGATGCCCAGCGCCAACGCGAACATGCGTGGATGCGCATCGACCCGGTGAGCGGCCTGCCCAACCTGCGCGCCCTCGACGAGCGTCTGCAGCGTCATTGGCGCAGCAGCGACGACCGCGGCAACGCGTGCCTGATCGTGACCGAGATGGGCAACCTGCAGGACCTGCTGCTGCGCTATGGCCCGCTCAATGACAGTGGCCTGTGGAACCCGCACAACGCCGAGGCCGTGCGCCGCACCCTGCTGCATGCGCGACCGACCGATGCGATGGAGATCTATCAGTTCGGTGACAGCGCGCTGGCGATCCTGCTGCTGGATGCTAGCCTTGCCGATCTCCGCGCGGATACCGAACTGCCTGCGTTGGCCGACCGCCTGTCCACGGTGATCGGCGATGACTGGCCGGGCTTCCGCCCGGTGTTCCGCTGCGCGGTGGTCGAGCTGCAGCAGCCCACGCAGGACGACAGCTCCATCCCGTTCCGCGCGGTCACCCTGGCCTTGAACGCGATCGAGTCCGGTGTGGTGTTCTTCGATGATCCGATCCAGCGCGACAGCGAAGTGGATGCCCTGATCGAGACCGCGCTGGACCACTGGCTGCAGCACGCCGATGCACCACTGTACTACCAGCCCAAGTTCCGCCTGCAGGACCGCCACCTGGTCGGCGCCGAGGCGCTGCTGCGGATGCGCGATGGCGATGGCCACCTGATTGCACCGATGCGGGTGGTTTCGCTGCTGCGCCGTCGCGGACGCCTGGCCGAACTGGAATGGGCCACGCTGCAGGCAGCCACCGCCTTCCTTGGCCACTGCAGGGATGATGGGCATACGCTGACGATCGCAGTGAACGTGTCCGCCGAATCGCTGCGCCAACCCGGTTTCGGCGCACGCCTGTGCACCTTGCTGGAGCAGCAGCGCATACCCGGCGCGATGCTGCGGCTGGAGATCGTCGAATGGACCGAAATCGTCGAGCGCGACGTCGTCGATGCCAACGTCGTCGTTCTGCTGGCCGCTGGCATGAGCCTGTCACTGGACGACTTCGGCGCCGGCTATTCGACCCTGATCCTGCTGTCGCAGCTGTCGGTGGCCGAGGTCAAGATCGAGCGGGCATTGATCGCCACGCTCTCCGATGCCAAGTCGCAGTCCATCGTCCGCTTCATCGTGGAAGTAGCCCACCGCTGCGGTGCCATCGTCGTTGCCGAAGGCACCGAGACCCCGGCGCAGGAGCAGCTGCTGCGTGCGCTGGGGGTGGATGTGGGCCAGGGCTATCTGTATGCACGGGCCCTGCCACCGGAGCAGTTCCGGCAGCTGGCCTGAGCGGCCTTCAGGCCAGCCGCATCGACAGCTCCACATCGTCGGCGAAGGGCACGGACAGATAGCCTGCATTGCCCGAGCGCATGCGCTGCTGGTAGCGCGGGCTGTCGTCGGCGTTGTCGGCGATCACCACTGCGCCCGGGCGCAGCCGCTCGTGCAGCAGCTCCAGCACATCGTCGTACAGCACCTTGGCACCATCGAGCAGCACCAGATCGATCGTATCGGGCAGGTCCACCGCCAGGGTCTCCAGTGCGTCGCCCACGCGGATCTCGACCAGATCGTCCAGGCCTGCTTCACGCAGGTGGCCGGCGGCACGGCGCGCCTTCTCCGGTTCGAACTCGGTGGTGATCAGGCGGCCGCCGCCGTTGTCACGCAACGCCGCAGCCAGATGGATGCTGGAGATGCCGAACGACGTACCGAACTCAACGATGCTGCGCGCGCCACTGCTGCGCGCCAGCAGGTACAGCAGGCGGCCGGTTTCCGGCGACACCGGCAGCCACAGGTCCTTCAGCAGCTCGCCATACAGGCGCCGGTATTCGGTGCGGCTGCCCAGCAGGCGCTGCCGTTCTTCGGGGGAGACGGAGGTCAAGGCCGGGCTGAGCGCGCTGTCGGCTTCGGTAAACAGGCGTGCCAGCAGGGGCGCGACCGGGGTTGAGATCAGGGTGGACATGGCGGGTGTTCCTTTCGATGACGGCGTTAGAATGCGAATGATTCGTCGCAATCAAGAATACGGACGATCCCCGGTTCCGCCTATTCGCATTGGAAAAGCCTCATGTCCGAACGTCGTCCGCCGCAGATTTCCTCGAGAAAACAGCCTCGCCAGTCACGATCGAACGACCTGGTCGCGGCCATTCTCGAAGCCGCTGCTCAGGTTCTGAAGCACGAAGGCGCCCCCCGGTTCACCACCGCGCGGGTGGCCGAACGCGCTGGCGTCAGCGTCGGCTCGCTGTACCAGTACTTTCCCAACAAGGCGGCGATCCTGTTCCGCCTGCAGCGCGACGAGTGGCAGCAGACCGGCGCGATGCTGCGCGACATCCTGCAGGACACACGACAACCGCACCTGCAGCGCCTGCGCACGTTGGTGCATGCCTTCATCGTGTCGGAATGCGAAGAAGCGCAGACCCGTGGCGCGTTGAACGATGCCGCGCCGCTGTACCGCGATGCGCCGGAAGCGCAGGAAGCACGCAGCGAGACCGACGAAGCGATGCTCGTGTTCATGGCCGAGCTGCTGCCGCAGGCCTCGGCGGGCACGCGCCAGCTGGCGGTGGATCTGATCGATACCACGCTGGGTGCCACCGGTCGCGAATTTTCCAGTGAACCGCGCACTGCCGCCGAGATGCGCGTCTATGCCGATGCGGTCGCGGATATGTTCTGCGCCTATCTCAGGCAGCTGGGCGCGCACTGACGTGCAGCCGCCGGCTTACACCGCGTAGAAGCCCAGGAACATCGCCACCGCCGACTCGGCCACGCGCGTGCGTTCGGCCTGTCCCAGCGGCGCCTGGCCCATCGTCACCTGCGGCCAGAACGCGAAGCTCTTCACCAGGCCCTGCAGCTGATGGCCGGCGAATTCCGGATCGACCTGGCGCAGCCGCCCATCGGCAATCGCCGCACGGATCCACGCGCTGACGCCGCTCTCCTTCTCGCCCATGCGGCAGACGATCGCCTGCGCACGCTCGGGCGAATGGATGATCTCGGCCATGGCCACCCGTGCCAGGTCGATGAAGTTGGCATCACCCAGCAGGTCCAGCTTCTGCCGCAGCAGCTGCAGCAGTTGCACATCCAGCGGCTGGTCGGCGCGGTACGGCAGCTCGACGCTGGCCACGCTGCTCTGCCACAGCTCTTCCAGGATCAGCGCGAACAGTTCTTCCTTGCTCGGGAAGTGGTTGTAGACGGTGCGCTTGGAGACACCAGCCACCGCCGCGATGCGGTCCATGCTGGTCGCCTCGTAGCCGGCCGAACGGAACTCTTCCACCGCCGCGCGGACGATGGCCTCGCGCTTGCGGTCGGTAAGGCGTTGCGGGGTACGGGGCATGGCGGAACCAGACAGCTGAACGGATGCCACCATTTTACACCCAGCAGTGTACTTTCTGAAATCCGGAAACTACACTGTGCAGTGTACCCTGCGGACGTCACCCATGAAGCGCCTGCTCCTTGTCCTCCTGCTCGGAATCCTCGCCGTGACCGCTTATACCTTCTGCAAATCCTGGTCCCTCCCCGACTTCCCCGAATCGCCGCAGTACCGCGAAGGCAAGTTCCGCAATGCCCTGCCGAAACCGGCAATGGGCCTGCGTGATGGCCTGGAGATCTGGTGGACCTTCCTGTTCAACAAGCCCAAGGGCACCGTGCCCGACCACCCCATCCCGGTGCAGGCGCTGGACCGCGGCACCCTGGACGCGGCGCCCGACCGCAGCCTGTTCCGGCTGGGGCATTCGACGATCCTGCTGAAGCTGCGCGGCCAGTACTGGCTGACCGATCCGGTGTTCTCCGAACGCGCCTCACCGGTGCAATGGATGGGCCCGGCGCGCTTCCATGCGCCGCCGATCAGCATCGACGAACTGCCGCCGATCGCCGGTGTCATCCTCTCGCACRACCACTACGACCACCTCGACTACGCGGCAGTAATGAAGCTGGCCGGCAAGACCGCGCGCTTCATCGCACCGCTGGGTGTGGGCGACCAGCTGATTGCCTGGGGCGTGGATGCAGCCAAGGTCGAGCAACTGGACTGGTGGCAGTCCACCGAAGCCTCTGGCCTGCGCCTGACCGCAACCCCCGGCCAGCATTTCTCCGGCCGCGGCCTGGGTGACAGCGATCGCAGCCTGTGGGCGTCGTGGGTGATCCAGGACGGCAACTTCCGTATCTTCTTCAGCGGCGACACCGGCTACTTCGACGGCTTCAAGGCCATCGGCGAGAAGTACGGTCCGTTCGACCTGACGATGATCGAAACCGGTGCCTACGATCAACGGTGGGCATTCGTGCACATGCAGCCCGAACAGACCCTGCAGGCGCACCTGGACCTGCGTGGCAAGTGGCTGCTGCCGATCCACAACGGCACCTTCGACCTGGCCCTGCACGAGTGGCAGCAACCGTTCGAACGCATCTGCGCATTGGCTGCCGCAAAGAACGTGCCGGTGGCCACGCCGATGATGGGCGAGGCACTGGACATGCAATCACCGACCGCTGGTACGCGCTGGTGGGAGCGTGTGCAACTGTAACGGCCTGTCGCGCAGCGACCCTCAGCCGGGATGCTGAACCAGCCGTTCCTGTTCCTTCGCCACATTGATCTGCAGCGCCGCAGCAGCGAGCTCCGCCAGCTCGCTGCTGACCTTCTGGCTGCCGCGCGCCTGCATCCACGAAAGAATATCGGCCAGATGCCAGATCGACGCRCTGCCTTCGTGCACCGGTGCCGGAAACGTCTGCGGGTGCGCGAGCAGCAACTTGCGCATGTTCTGTCGTGACATGCCCAGCAGATCAGCGACATCCGTCAGCCCAACCAGATCGGGACTGACTTCGATCAGCTCTGCATCGGGTACGGCTTGTCGTACATCTGCAAGCGCGGAAAGTACGGCCTCCCGGGCGCTGGCCGCCTGACGGCAGAATTCAAGCGCCAACCTGCCCGGCCTGCCAATGCCCAGCAGCGCATCATCACAGCCGGCATCGGCAAGGCGTTGCTCAAGCGAGCCAGCATCGGTACCTGTATCCGGCAGACGGTATTTGAGAATGAAGGTGAATTCCATCATCGATGTGTCCTTGGGAGGATGGCGACTGCGTCATCGCTCACGGCTGCAGTTCTCGACAACGCGACACAAGGCCCGCGCATGGTTCAAGGCATTCCGGGGCGTGCTCCATACGCTCACCACGCAGAATTCCCCGCATCGGCAGTCCTTGTCGTTGTAGGGACAGTACATTCGTCCCCAGGCATGACTGCCGCCGATCCGCAGCCACCATCCACGCGACTCGGCGAAACGGAGGGCAGCTTCAATGTCTTTGTCCGGATGGCGCGAACGGGGCATTCCTTTCCCTCGGAGTCTGGATGCGATCGCAAGGGTTGTCAAGTGACAACCCTTGGTGGTGCGATCAGTCGCTTCGACCCTACAGCCTCTCCGCCATGGGTCCAGAGCCATCCGCGTCAGTGATCCGGCTGCACCTGTTCCTGCAGGTGAACTCCCAACCCTGCCTCACCCTCGGCCAACTCAGGCCGCAGGCTCAGTGCAGGGATCAGATAATCACCACCGTTCTGCCGCCGGTAGGCAATCACCGGATCGCCTGCCAACCCATCCAGCCGCGCGCCCAGCCCCTCCAGCACGCCAGGCAAGGACGCCTCATCGATACGGCTGCTGCGGTAGATCACATGCGCGGGCAGCACGTCAAAGCCGGGATAGAACAGGATGCCGTGCTGGATCGGGAACAGCACATCGTCGATCGGCCCATTGATGCCGCGCGGACCGTAATGCGACTCCCAACCACCGGTGGTGACCACCAGCATCGCGCGCTTGCCGGACATCGCGCCCTCGCCATAGCGGTCGCCCCAATGCCGGTCGGAATGTTCGCCCACGCCATAGGCAAAACCATAGGCATACACGCGATCCACCCAACCCTTCAGGATGGCCGGCATCGAGAACCACCACAGCGGGAACTGCAGGATCACCGCGTCGGCCCAGCGCAGTTTTTCCTGCTCGGCGGCGATGTCGGCGCTCTGCCGGCCCGTCCTGAAGGCGTCGCGCGAATCCAGTGACGCGTGGAACGGCACCGAAGGATCCCGCCCGGGATGATCGTCGGCATCGATCTGCGCCTTCCATTGCATGGCATGCAGGTCGGACACCTGCACGGTGTGGCCGCCGCGTTGCAGG
>NZ_JBFTNR010000126.1:0-7435 GCF_056665995.1 Stenotrophomonas sp. 05L44_2 | reverse complement strand
CCTCATGGATGTCCGCAGCCGGCACGTCATGGTCGGCAGTGGCAGCCCAGGCCGGCATCGCCGGTTCCTGGCGACCGCCATCGGCAGCGAAGTTCACCCCGGCGTCCTGTTCGGTCAGGGTATCCAGCGCGGCACCTGCCGGCAGCGCTGCTGCCAGGCCGGCGGCATCGTGTTCATCGCGCAGCGGCGGCAGCGGCGAGGGCTTGCGACGACGCAGCAGCCAGGCGCCCAGGGCAGCCAGCACGAGCAGCGGCAGGCCCAGCCAGTACCAGGGCGTGCCAGCGCCGGGCGCACCGGGCGCCTGGGCCAAACGCTGCTGCGCGGCGGCCAGGTCGTTGTCCTTCATCGCGATCAGGGACTGCTGCTGCTCCTTGAGCTTCTCCAGCTCCGCCACGCGCTGCTTCAGATCGCCGATTTCGGCATCGCGGGTGGCGATGTCCTCCTTGGCCTGGCGCAGTTGTTCGTTGCCCAGCATGTCACCCTCGCTGCCGGCACTGGTGCCGGTGGTTGTGCCCGCGTGCGCGGCGTCGGATGCCAGCGCCGGAGCGATTTCAAGTCGTGCCCCGGTGGCCGCAGCCGGGGAAGAAGCAGCGCCATCGGCCTTGGCCACCGGCATCGCGGCGCCAGCCGGCTGTGGCACGGTGCGTGCCTGCCGCCACTGCGCGGCATGTTCGCGGACCAGCGCGGTGGCCTCGGCCGCATCCACCGCGGCCAGTGCGGTATCGCCCGGCATGCGCAGCACCGCGCCCTGCTTGAGCAGGTTGACGTTGCCACGGATGAAGGCTTCGGGGTTGGCACGCAACAGCGCGATCATCGCCCGGTCGCGACTGATCTGATTGCCACGGGCCAGCGAGCCGGCGATCTGCGAAAGCGTCTGTCCGCGCTGCACGGTCACACTGCCGTCTGCAGCGAGCGCTGGTGCAGGTGCAGGTGCAGGTGCAGGTGACGCAGCCCGTGGACGCGGTGCAGCAGGTGCGGCAGCCGGCGTGACCGGTGCCGGCTCGGGTGCGGTTGCAGCGGCGGCAGGCGCATCACGGACGATGGTGTCCGACAGCACGCCGGCCGGCGCGACGATTTCCGGTTCGGCCACGGCCAGTGCACTGGCCGGTGCATCGACCAGCGCCGAGTACTCACGCACCAGCCGGCCCTGGCCCCAGTCGGCCTCGACCAGGAAGCTCAACGAGGGTGTTTCCACTGGCGTCTGCGAGGTCACCCGCACCACCGCCCTGCCCTGCGCATTGCGGGTCAGCTCGAACTGCAGTTCGCTGACCAGACCCGCCGGGCGCTGCAGGCCAACGCGCTCGAAGGTGACCGGCGAAGCGAGCGCGACGCGCAGGTTCTCAAGTTCGGACGGATCGGCCGAGATCACCGGGATCTCGGCCAGCAACGGCTGTCCCGGCTTGGACAGGACCCGGATGTCGCCCAGGCCCAGGGCCATGGCCGAACTGCTGACCAGGGCCAGCAGCGCGGCGGAAAGACAGGTGAGCGGACGCCGTGCGCCCTTGGCTCGTTTATTCATGGGCGACACTATAAAGCGTGCGGACCACGGTCCGCACCCACCGGGGAGGCGGACTGCGCTAGTGCCGGCCAGCGGCCGGCACTACCGGTCAGGCAACAGCGGGGATCAGCGCTTCTCGGCGGCGACCAGCTCGGCCAGCTGCACCGCGTTGAGGGCTGCGCCCTTGCGCACGTTGTCCGACACGATCCACAGGTTCAGGCCGCGCGGATGCGACAGGTCCTCGCGGATGCGGCCGACGTACACCGCGTCGGTGCCCGAGGCATGGGTGACCGGCGTCGGGTAGCCACCGGCCTCGTGACGATCCACCACCTCGATGCCCGGCGACTGTTCCAGCAGCGCGCGCGCTTCGGCGACGGTCACCTTGTCACGGGTTTCGATCGCCACCGATTCGGAGTGGCCGTAGAACACCGGCACGCGCACCGCGGTCGGGTTCACGAGGATGCTGTCGTCGCCCAGGATCTTGCGCGTCTCCCAGACCAGCTTCATCTCTTCCTTGGTGAAGCCGTTGTCCAGGAAGTCGTCGATGTGCGGGATCAGGTTGAAGGCGATCTGCACCGGGAAACGCTGCGGATCGATTTCCTGGAAGCTCAGCAGCTGGCCGGTCTGCTTGCCCAGTTCTTCCAGTGCCGAACGGCCACCACCGGATACCGACTGGTAGGTGGACACGTTGATGCGCTCGATGCCGTACTTGCGGTGCAGCGGTGCCAGCGCGACCAGCATCTGCATGGTCGAGCAGTTCGGGTTGGCGATGATGCCGCGCGGACGGTTGGCGACCTGGTCCGGATTGACCTCCGACACCACCAGCGGCACGTCATCGTCGTAACGGAAGGCCGAGGAGTTGTCGATCACCACCGCGCCAGCGGCAGCGAACTTCGGGGCGTATTCCTTGGACACGCTGCCACCGGCCGAGAACAGGGCGATTTCCACGCCACTCGGGTCGAAAGTGGCCAGGTCCTGGATCCTGACCTTGTTGCCGTTGTATTCGACTTCGCCGCCGGCCGAGCGCTCGGAAGCGAGCAGGCTCAGGGTGCCGACCGGGAAATCGCGCTCGGCCAGGATGGCCAGCATGGTCTCGCCGACCGCGCCGGTGGCGCCGACGATGGCGACGTGGAAGCTGCGTTGTGCATTGCTCATGGGGGAACTCTCACGAAAACGGGAAGGGGGAAAACTCACGCACGACAGCTGGGTTCGGGGAGCCTCCTCGGATGGATGCGCGGAGGTTCCCTATCGTTTCCCGCTTTTTTTGTCCGAGGTCGCGCGCGCGGCAAGGGCCGCGTCGGCGTTGATCGCGCTCGGCATGCGCGACGGGCTGCCATCCAGGCCAAGCCCGGCCAGCAGATTGTCCACGGCCATCTGCACCATGGCCGTACGCGTGGCCAGCGATGCGCTGCCGATATGCGGGGTCAGCACGATGTTGCGCAGGGCCAGCAGTTCCGGSCGCACGTTCGGTTCGCCTTCGWASACATCCAGSCCGGCSGCSGCCAGGCGMCCGTTGGCCAGTGCATCGGCCAACGCCAGTTCGTCGACGATGCCGCCGCGGGCGATGTTCACCAGGGTGGCAGACGGCTTCATCCTGGCCAGCGCGGCGGCGTCGATGATGTGGTGCGAGGCGGCGGTGTATGGCAACACGGTCAACAGATGGTCGGACTGCGCCAGCAGCGTGTCCAGATCCACGTAGGTCGCTCCGAGCGCGGCTTCGGTATCGGCCGGCAGCCGCGAACGGTTGTGGTAGAGCACCTTCATGCCGAAGCCGTGCGCGCCGCGACGGGCGATGCCCTGGCCGATGCGGCCCATGCCGAGGATGCCCAGCGTGCTGCCATGGATGTCGGCCCCCAGCATGGTCTGGAACGACCACTGCCCCCACTGGCCCTCGCGCAGCCAGCGCTCGGATTCGGTGATCCGGCGCGCGGTGGCCATCAACAGCGCAAAGCCGAGATCGGCGGTGGTCTCGGTGAGAACGTCCGGGGTGTTGCTGGCGAGAATGCCGGCGGCGCTGAGCGCGTCGACATCCAGATTGTTGTAGCCGACGCCGACATTGGCGATCAACTTCAACTGCGCGGCATCGGCGACCTGGGTCGCACCGATGCGTTCGTTGAGGGTGATGATCGCCCCGTCAACGTCCGCCAGCTGCGCGGCGATCTGCTGTGGCGACCAGGCGGTGACGGTATCGGTGGTGCGCAGCTGCACGCGATCGCGCAACGGCGCGATGGCCGCGTCGATCAGCGGCTGGCTCACCCATACCGTCGGCCGCGTATCAGCCATCAAGCTGGCCGGGAATGCGCGGAGTGATGGTGCCGACATCGCCGCACTGCGCGCGGTGGCGCAGCGCCTGGTCCATCAGCACCAGGGCCATCATCGCCTCGGCGATGGGCGTGGCGCGGATGCCGACGCAGGGATCATGGCGGCCGGTGGTGACCACCTCCACCACATTGCCGGCCGTATCCAGCGATTCACCGGGCAGGCGCAGGCTGGAAGTCGGCTTGAGCACCATCGAGGCGACCACCGGCTGGCCGGTGGAAATGCCACCGAGAATGCCGCCGGCATGRTTGCTGGCAAAACCCTGCGGRGTCAGCAGGTCACGGTGTTCGGTGCCCTTCTGCATGGCGCTGGCGAAACCGTCGCCGATCTCCACGCCCTTCACCGCGTTGATGCTCATCAGTGCGGCCGCGAGCTCGCCATCAAGCTTGCCGTAGATCGGCTCGCCCCAGCCCGGCGGTACATTGTCGGCGATCACGTCCACGCAGGCACCGACCGAATCGCCGGACTTGCGCAGCGCATCCATGTACGCCTCCAGCTCGGGCACCTGTGCGGCGTGCGGCCAGAAGAACGGATTCTCCTCGACTACCGACCAGTCGAAACCGGCCGGAGTGATCCCGCCCAGCTGCGACAGGTAGCCGCGCACGGTGATGCCGAAACGCTCGGCCAGCCATTTCTTGGCGACCACGCCAGCAGCCACGCGCATGGTGGTCTCGCGCGCCGAGGAGCGGCCACCGCCGCGCGGGTCGCGGATGCCGTACTTGTGCCAGTAGCTGTAGTCGGCATGCCCCGGACGGAACTGCTGGCCGATGTTGCTGTAGTCCTTGCTGCGCTGGTCGGTGTTGCGGATCAGCAGCGCGATCGGAGTGCCGGTGGTCAGGCCCTCGTACACCCCGGACAGGATCTCGACCTCGTCGGTCTCGCGCCGCGCCGACGTATGCCGGCTCTTGCCGGTGGCGCGACGCTGCAGGTCATGGTTGAATTCGGCCGCGTCCAGCGCCAGCCCCGGCGGGCAGCCATCGATCACGCAGCCGATGGCCGGCCCGTGCGATTCGCCGAACGTGGTGACGGTGAACAGCTTGCCGAACGAATTGGAGCTCACGGGCGCTGCGCCGCCAGTTCGGTGATGCGCGCGCTGTGGGCGATCAGCTCGCGGCACTCGACCGCGAAGATGCCCATCTGGCCGACCTTGAATTCGACCCAGGCGAAATCCACTTCCGGCAGCAGCTTGATCAGGTGCTGTTCGGATTCGCCCACTTCACAGATCAGCAGGCCGTCCTCGCTCAGGTGCAGCGGCGCGTCGCGCAGGATCTTCAGCACCAGGTCCAGGCCGTCGTCGCCGGCACGCAGGCCCATCTCCGGCTCGCAGGAGTATTCCTGCGGCAGGGCGTCGGTCTCGTCGTTGGTGACGTACGGCGGGTTGGTGACGATCAGGTCGTAGTGGCGACCGGTCAGGCCGTTGAACAGGTCCGACTTCAGCAGGGTCACGTTGTGCGCCTGCAGGCGTTCCTTGTTCTCTTCGGCCAGTGACAGCGCCTCATCGCTGAGGTCCACGCCGTCCACTTCCCAGTTCGGGTAGTAGTGGCCCATGGCGATGGCGATGCAGCCCGAACCGGTGCACAGGTCCAGCGCGCGGTTGACATCGCGGCCGGCCAGCCACGGCTCGAAGCCGCACTCGATCAGTTCGGCGATCGGCGAACGCGGCACCAGGGCGCGCGTGTCGCTCTTGAAGCTGAGGCCGGCGAACCAGGCTTCACCGGTCAGGTAGGCAGCCGGGATGCGCTCGTCGATGCGGCGCTGGAACAGCTCCAGCACCGCCAGCTTCTCTTCGCGCAGCAGGCGCGCCTGGCCGTAGGCCGGGCCGAGGTCGTGCGGCAGGTGCAGGCCGTGCAGCACCAGCTGGGTGGCCTCGTCCAGGGCATTGTCGTAGCTGTGCCCGAAGGTCAGGCCCGCAGCATTGAAACGGCTGGTGCCGTAGCGGATCAGATCGATGATCGTATGGAGTTCGGCGGCCGTTTCAGCGGTCATGGCGGTACTGCGGGCAAAGTGGCCCCCGATTATAGGGGTTGCCGCCTGCGCCGGCATCCGTTGCGGCAGAAACGATCCAGCCGCAGCCGGTATGATGGTGGCCACTTCCTGCGGCGGAATCCCATGTTCAATCGCAACGTCGGCATCATCCTGCTGATCGCCCTGGCGGCGGGCCTTGGCCTGCTCGCCGCCCAGCAGGTGTTCGCGCCGAAGCCGCCGGCCGGGCAGCCGGCCACCGAAGCGATCACCCTGTACCCGCAGCCGCGCACCCTGCCCGACTACAACCTGGCCCAGTCCGACGGCACGCGCCTGATTCCCGGCGAACTGAAGGGCCACTGGACCCTGGTGTTCCTCGGCTTCACGTTCTGTCCAGACGTCTGCCCGACCACCCTGGCCGAGCTGGCCGGGGCGCAGAACCAGTGGGAAGCCCTGCCCGACGGCCTGCGCCCGCGCGTGCTGTTCGTCTCGGTCGACCCGGAGCGCGACACCGCCACGCGCCTGGGCGAGTACGCCCATGGCTTCCACAAGGACACCCTGGCAGCGACCGCCGACATTCCCTCGCTGGAGCGCTTTGCCACCTCGCTGGGCTTCGTGTTCCAGAAGGTGCCGGGCAAGCACTTCGACGAGAATCCCGAGGATTACACCCTCGAGCACTCCGCCAGCCTGGCCGTGCTCGATCCGCAGGGCCGGCTCGCCGGCCTGGTGCGGCCCCCGTTCAATGCGCCGGCGATCGCCCGCGACCTGCAGAAGCTGACCGAGAAATCCGCCCCATGAGTCTGACCACCGCCCTGACGTACGTCCTGCCCCACCGCCTGCTGTCCTCGATGGCGCGTTCGCTGGCGTACTCGGACAACCCGCGCGTATCGCGCTGGCTGATCGACACGGTCACCCGCAAGTTCAACGTCAACCTGGATGAAGCGGCCAATCCGGACCCGCGCAGCTACCCGACCTTCAACCAGTTCTTCACCCGCGCGCTGAAACCCGGCGCGCGCGTGGCCGATGCCGATCCGCGCAGCCTGGTGATGCCGGCGGACGGCCGCATCAGCCAGCTCGGAAAGATCGACGCCGGGCGCATCTTCCAGGCCAAGGGGCAGTCGTTCACCGCCGCCGAGCTGTTGGGCAGCGCCGAGGACGCCAAGCCGTTCAACGAGGGCCTGTATGCCACGGTGTACCTGTCGCCGCGCGACTACCACCGCGTGCACATGCCGTGGACCGGAACCCTGCGCGAAACCGTGCACGTGCCCGGTCGCCTGTTTAGCGTCGGCCCGGCCGCGGTGAACAACGTGCCTGGCCTGTTCGCACGCAACGAACGCCTGGTCTGYCATTTCGATACCAGCTTCGGCCCGATGGTCAGCGTGATGGTCGGTGCGCTGCTGGTGTCGGGCGTGGAAACGGTGTGGAGCGGCGAAGAGATTCCGCACTACGGCGACCGCATCACCCGCAAGGATTACCGGGGCCGCGGCATCACGCTGCAGCGCTTCGAAGAGATGGCGCGCTTCAATTACGGCTCGACCGTGATCGTGCTGCTGCCGCCGGGCGTGGCCGAATTCGCCCCGCATCTGGATGCCGAGCATCCGGTACAGCTGGGCCAGGCACTGGCCAAGCTGCGCTGATCCTGCGGTAGTGCCGGCC
>NZ_JBFTNR010000125.1:0-7455 GCF_056665995.1 Stenotrophomonas sp. 05L44_2 | reverse complement strand
GCCGGCCACCGTGTTGGTGCCGATGGCGATGCTGTTGATGCTGTTGCCCAGCGCCTGGAAGCCCAGCGCAACACTGTTGTCGCCGTAGCTGAAGGCGCCGCGGCCGACGGCGGTGGAACTGGTGCCGTTGGCCCAGCTGTTGTAGCCGATGGAGGTGGCACCATTGGCGCTGGCCCATGCCGCCGGACCAAACGCCGAGGCATTGCGACCGGTGGCCCACGCGCCGGCACCGAAGGCAGTGGCGCCTTCCTCGCTGGCAGTGCTGTAGCCACCCACGGCGGTGCTGTCATCGGCCTTGGCGAAGGCGCTGTCGCCGACGGCGACGGCATAGCTGCCGGTGGCGCGCGACTTGCCGCCTGCCGCGAAGCTGTTGTCGCCGGTGGCCTGTGCCGCATTGCCGAAGGCGCTGCTGCTGGCACCGGTCGCCTGCGCGGCATTGCCGACGGCGGTGGAACCGGCCGAGGCGGTGGTGCCGATCTGCACCGGGTTGCCCTGCTCATCCAGCAGCGGCTGGTTGTATTCGTCGTAGGCCTGGCCGAGGCCACCCACGGCTACCGCACCGTCACCGTCGGCGAAGGTATTGCGACCCAGTGCCACGCTGTCGGCGCCGATGGCCGCAGCGCCTGCGCCCTGTGCCAGCGCGCCGGCACCGATGGCGTTGCTGGCCGAACCCGCCGCTACCGCACCCTCGCCCTCTGCATAGGCGCCAGCATCGCTGCCGCTTTCCGGCTGCGCCTGGAAGAAGCGCGCGGTGGTGTCGGCGGTGCTGGCCACGGCRTCCAGCTGGSCCTTGTTCACTGCATCGGTGGCTTCGCTGCCAGCAGCCACGCTGGTGATCTGCCGCTCGTTGCCGGCACTGCCCACGGCCACGCTGTTGGCGCGCACCGCTTCGGAATTGGCGCCCAGTGCAACGCTGTTGGCACCACGCGCAGTGGCGTAGTAGCCGACGGCGGTGCTCTGCGTGCCACTGGCCCAGGTCTGCGCGCCCAGCGCACTGGCGTTCTCGCCCGGTGCATAGGCGAAGTAGCCCACTGCGACCGACTCGGCACCGGAGGCCTCGGTCAGGCTGCCATTGGCCACGGCCTGGTCGCCGCTGGCGATGGCACCGGCGCCGACGGCCGTGGCCGCTTCGCCACTGGCCTGGGTCTGCACGAAGAAGCCCAGGCCCGGGATCAGATCGGCCGGGCCACCGATGGCCACGCTGCTGGTGCCGGTAGCGTTGCTCTGCGTACCGACGGCCGTGGAGTAGTCGCCGATGGCATTGGAGACAGCACCGAACGCCGACGACTGTGCGCCTGCCGCGTAGGCTCCCACACCATACGCCGACGCTGCGAAACCACCGGCATCGGCGCTGGCGCCGACGGCGGTACCACCGACCCCGGCACTGGTGGCGCCGGTCTCTACCGGCACGCCACCACTGGTGATCAGCGGATTGCCATCGGCATCCACCGCAGCACCGCCGACGGCGACGCTGCCCGGGCCGACTGCCTGCGCGTTGTTGCCGAAGGCCGCGCTGTTCTGGCCAGATGCAAGCGCGTTGTTGCCGACCGCAGTGGCGTTCTGCGCGACGGCGGTCGCACCTGCACCGACGGCGGTCGTACCGTTGCCGATCGCATTGGCAGCTTCGCCAGCGGCGAGCGCGTCATCTCCCTCGGCCAACGCACCGGCATCGCTGTTGCTGCTGCCGGTGGCCTGGAATCGCTTGGCGGTGGTATCGGCTACCGCTGCCACGTCGTTCAACTGAGCGACGTTGACCGCATCGGTATCTTCGGTACCGGCGGCAACACTGGTGATCTGCCGGGTCAGGCCGTAGTCGACCGCACCCACCGACACGGTATCGACGCGGTCGGCCAGCGAGCCGGCGCCCAGCGCCACGCTGCCGGTAGCCACGGCCGCCGAATTGGAACCCAGCGCGGTGCTGTATTCGCCCACCGCCGTGCTGAACGCACCGACGGCAATCGACGCTTCGTTGGCGGCGGTCGCACCACGGCCCAGCGAGGTGCTGCCGGGGCCCATCGCCACGGCGCCCGCGCCGACCGCGGTAGCGCCATCGGCGCTGGCTTCGGACAGTGCACCCAACGCGGTGGCTGCACCGTTCTCGCTGGCGGCCACGGCACTTGCACCTACCGCCGTATCGCCAAGGCCGAAGGCGGCCGCACTCTGCCCGACCACTACGCTGGCATCACCCAAGGCGAGCGCGTTCTGGCCGAAAGCACTGGCACCAAGTCCTGCGGCAATCGCCTGGGTGCCGACCGCGGTGGTGGCGTTGGCCAGCGACTGGCTGCCACTACCGACCGCGATGGCGCCCTGGCCTTCGATCTTTGCCGCGTCGCTGTCATCACCAGCGCCATCGGCCTTGAAATAGCGGCTGCCCTCGGCGGCCGCCTGCGCAAGCGCGGCCTGCGTGGCGCGCGCCTGTGCATCCAGCTGTGCCTTGTTCACCGCATCGGTGGYGGCGGTACCGGCGGCGACRTTGGTCACCTGCCGTTCCTTGCCGGCATCACCGACAGAAACGGTGTTGGCGCGCGTTGCCTTGGAACCGGCGCCCAGCGCCACGCTGTTGGCGCCGGTGGCGCTGGTACCCGCACCAATCGCCACCGCGTTGCTGCCCTTGGCGCTGGCACTGCCATCGACCACGCACTTGTCCAGCACCTTGCTGTTGAGCACCACGCAGTTCGCGCTGCCCCCAATCTCGACCGACTGCGCCGCAGCGATGCCGGTCATGCCCAGTCCCATTGCCAAGGCCAGCGCTGCAGCCAGTCGTGCCGGCGCGGCATCGGTCGCACCGCGGCGCTGGTCGACGACCCCGCCTGATGAGCTGGAAGAGGCCAGTTCCGAGGCCACCACCAACTGACCCAATGCTTTGTTCCAGACCTTGCGATAAATCCGATTCATCGGTACGGCTCCTGATTGGACTGGTTTTGGGCAAAGCAACGCCACCGCCGAGCCTTCGTGGCCCAACGTCCCCTGGGGGCGTTTATTCGCGTGATTTACTGCGGGTATTGCCGAACGGCGCGCAGGGACAGAAAACCGAGCGCATGCGCCGTGCGGTTACTGCGGGATGAACAGATTTGAAACGGGGGTCAAGTGTTAACGGCATCTTTGCGGATCGTCAAGAGTTTGACGCAGCAAAACCCATTGCCGTGAAGCAGTTCACTGTTTCACTTGTTTATGTACGCATTTTGTTAGGCGCGCGTGAGGAAATCCTCACTTATGAAAACGCATGTAACTGATGACCAGTTCAGGAGTTTCCGTATGGACAAAGAAAAACCCGCCGGTTTCCCGGCGGGTTCTCCATACGCGATGGCATCGTCAGCTGCGCAATGCGCGTGCGATCAACCGCACCACACCCGTGCGTTGCGGAACATGCGCATCCACGGTGAATCGCCCTGCCACTCGGACGGGGCCCAGCTCAGGTTGAGCGCGCGCGGGGTGCGCTCCGGGTGCGGCATCATGATGGTCACCCGGCCGTCGGTGCTGGTCAGGCCGGTGATGCCGTCGGGCGAGCCGTTCGGGTTCAGCGGGTACTGGCTGGCGACGTTGCCGTTGCCATCGATGTAGCGCAGTGCGACACGGGCTGTGGCCTGGTCGACGGCGTTGTCGAACACCGCCTGGCCTTCGCCATGTGCCACCGCCACCGGCAGGCGCGACCCGGCCATGCCACGCAGCAGGATCGACGGCGACTCCACCACTTCCAGCAGCGCGGTGCGGGCTTCGAACTGCTCGCTGGCGTTGCGGCGGAACTGCGGCCAGTGTTCGGCACCGGGGATGATGTCCTTCAGCTGGCTCATCATCTGGCAGCCGTTGCACACGCCCAGGGCGAAGCTGTCCTCGCGCGCGAAGAACGCGGCGAAGGCATCACGCAGCGCGGTACGCTCGAGGATCGAGGTCGCCCAGCCGCGGCCGGCACCGAGCACATCGCCGTAGCTGAAGCCACCGCAGGCAACCAGGCCGGTGAAGTCCTGCAGCGCCACGCGGCCTTCGATGAGGTCGCTCATGTGCACGTCGAACGCGCGGAAGCCGGCACGTTCGAAGGCGTTGGCCATTTCGATCTGGCCGTTGACGCCCTGTTCGCGCAGGATCGCAACGCGCGGACGCGCCCCGGTCTGCACGAACGGTGCGGCAACATCCTCATTGGGATCGAAGCTCAACTTCGGCTTCAGGCCCGGCGCGGTAAAGGCGCGGGCGATCTCGCGCTCGGCATCGGCGTTGGCCGGATTGTCGCGGCGCTTCTGCATCGCGTGGGTGACCGACCACCAAGCATCGAACAGCGCTTCCCAGCGCCATTCGGCCAGCGAATCACCACCCAGCGACACCCGCACCACCGGCGCAGTGGTCGGCTTGGCGATGCGCTGTGCGCACTCGGTCAGCGCATGGCGCTCGACCAGGTCGGCGAACGCGGCGCGGTCTTCGCGGGCGATCTGCACAACGGCGCCCAGCTCTTCATTGAACAGGCTGCGGAACGGGTCATCGCCCCAGGCATCGAGGGTGATGTCCAGGCCCAGGCGCGAGGTGAAGGCCATTTCGCACAGCGCGGCGAACGCACCACCGTCGCTGCGGTCGTGGTACGCGCGCAGCAGGCCGGCCTGGCGTGCATCGCGGATCAGCTCGAAGAAGCCACGCAGGCGCTGCGGGTCGTCCAGGTCCGGGGCGGCACCGGCGAAGGCCGGCAGGTCGCCGTGGTCGGCATGCACCTGGGCCAGGATCGAACCGCCCAGGCGCTGCTTGCCGGCACCGAGGCCAATCAACCACAGCTCGCTGTCGATATCGCGGTCCAGCAGCGGGGTCAACTGCTGGCGCGCATCGGACACCGGCGCGAACGCGGTGATGACCAGCGACACCGGCGACACGCTCTTGTGCGCCTGCCCCTGGTCGTGCCACTGCGCCTGCATCGACAGCGAGTCCTTGCCCACCGGGATGCTGATGTCCAGCTGCGGGCACAGTTCCATGCCCACCGCCTTCACCGCGTCGTACAGCAGCGCGTCTTCGCCCGGGTGGCCGGCAGCGGCCATCCAGTTCGCCGACAACTTGACTTCATCCAGCGCATCGACCGGGGCCGCGCACAGGTTGGTCAGTGCTTCGCCAACGGCCATGCGGGCCGAGGCCGCCGCGTCCAGCAGCGCCAGCGGCGTGCGTTCGCCCAGTGCCATCGCCTCGCCGGCCACGCCGTCGAAATCGGCCAGGGTGATCGCCACGTCGRCCACCGGCAGCTGCCACGGGCCGACCATCTGCTCGCGCGCGGTCAGGCCGCCCACGCTGCGGTCGCCGATGGTGACCAGGAAGTTCTTGGAAGCCACGGTCGGGTGTGCGAGCACGCGCAGCCCGGCTTCCTGCAGATCCAGGCCACCGGTCTTCAATGCCGGCCAGCGCGGTGCCGGCGGGTGCGCGGTATCGCGGTGCATCTTCGGCGGCTTGCCGAACAGCACGTCCATCGGCAAATCGATGGGCGCATCGGCCGGGATGTTGCCCGGCACGGCACCATAGGCCACCACCAGGTGTTCGGCTGCGGTGGCGACACCGACCGCAGCGAACGGGCAGCGCTCGCGCGCGCACAGCGCGGCGAATTCAGCCAGGCGCTCCTGCGCCACGCCGAGCACGTAGCGCTCCTGCGACTCGTTGCACCACAGCTGCATCGGCGACAGCGACGGATCGTCGGTGGGCACCTTGCCCAGGTCGATGATGCCGCCCACGCCGGAATCGTGCAGCAGTTCGGGAATGGCGTTGGACAGGCCACCGGCACCGACGTCATGGAAGAACTTGATCGGATTGTCAGCGCCCATCGCCACGCAGCGATCGATGACCTCCTGGCAGCGACGCTCCATTTCCGGGTTGTCGCGCTGCACGCTGGCGAAGTCCAGGTCCTCGGCGCTCTCACCGGAAGCGACCGAACTGGCGGCACCGCCGCCGAGGCCGATCAGCATCGCCGGGCCGCCGAGCACGATCACGGCATCGCCGTCCTGCAGCAGGATCTTGTCGACCTGCACGCGATCGATGGCGCCGAGGCCACCGGCCAGCATGATCGGCTTGTCGTAGGCGCGCACGAGGTCGGCGCCTTCCGGCAGTTCGAAACTGCGGAAGTAGCCGAGCAGCGCCGGGCGGCCGAATTCGTTGTTGAACGCGGCGCCGCCGAGCGGGCCGTCGGTCATGATCTCCAGCGCCGGGGCCATGCGCGGGTTCAGCGCACGCGGCGCTTCCCACGGCTGCGGCAGCTCGGGAATGCGCAGGTGCGAGACCGAGAATCCGCTCAGGCCGGCCTTCGGCTTGCCGCCACGACCGGTCGCACCTTCGTCGCGGATTTCACCACCAGCGCCGGTCGACGCGCCCGGGAACGGCGCGATCGCGGTCGGGTGATTGTGCGTTTCCACCTTGATCTGGAACGCGCTGGGCACCTGCGGTTCGCGGCGATACTCGCCGCTGGCCGGGTCCGGGCGATAGCGCGAGGCCGGATGGCCTTCGATCACCGCCGCGTTGTCGCTGTACGCGCTGAGCGTGTGCTGCGGGGTCTGCTGGTGGGTGTTCTTGATCATCCGGAACAGCGAGCGGTCCTGCTCCTGGCCGTCGATGGTCCAGCTGGCGTTGAAGATCTTGTGMCGGCAGTGCTCGGARTTSGCCTGSGCGAACATCATCAGTTCCACGTCCGACGGCGACCGGCCCAGCGCGGTGAAGCGCTCGCGCAGGTAGTCGATCTCGTCCTGCGCCATGGCCAGGCCGAGGCGCTGGTTGGCGGCCTCCAGCTGGTCCACCGGCACGCGCTCCAGCTCGCCACGGGCCGGGGTCGAGAACAGGGAGTGGCCCTGATCGACGCGCTCCAGCACCGACTGCGTCATCGGGTCGTGCAGCACCTTGACCAGCGCCTGCTGGGCGGCAGCCTCGGTCGGCCAGCCCTGCACGTCGATGCGCAGGCCACGCTCGACCCGGCTCACCGGCTGGCCGGCACCGCGGACCAGCTCGCTGGCCTTGCTCGACCACGGCGACAGCGTGCCCAGGCGCGGCACCACGATGCGGCTGACCGCACCGTCAGCAACCGCCTCGGACTGCGGGCGGGCTTCCAGGATGCGGCACAGGGTATCGACGTCGGGGGCGGCAGTGCCCTCGGCCTGCACGAAGTAGACGTGCCAGGCACCGCTGATGCGCAGGGAGGGAGCGATGGACTGCAGGCGGGATTCAAGACGTTCGCGGCGGAACGGCGACAGGGCGGGCGCGCCCTCGAGGACCATCATGTCCGGGGAACCGTAGTTGGGAAACGGGCCCGACATTGTACCGGAAGCGGGGATAGGCTTCGGCCGGGCGGCGCCCGGCACCCGCCGAAGCGGTAGTGCCGGCCGCTGGCCGGCAACCTCAACAGCAACAGCCGAAGCAACAGCAGAAGCTGGCATTCCGTGGGATGGCAGGGTGGGTCCGGTTGCAGGGGACGCCGTGAATCCGTCCATGGAGGCTCGGTCGCCGCATCCATGC